>JAKLFN010000439.1 GCA_022711195.1 Bacteroidota bacterium | reverse complement strand
TGAACAAGCTGACTCCTTAAATTTTCATCAGGCATCCCGAAATAGAGAGGCATGGCATAAGCTGTCTGGCTTCCGGTTGAATACACTTTAGTTTCGGGATCCAGGAATTTTTTGTTGAACGCAGCCCTGACATCTTCTGCAAGCAAACTGTACTTTTCCTTATCCTCAGGCTTTCCTGTGAGTTCAGCCATTTTTGACAGAAGGACAATGTCGTAATAATATATCGATGTGGCAGTCAATGCTTTTGGAGTAAGTTGTGCTTCACCGGGAAATTTCGGTCCCAGGTCGTACCAGTCGCCAAGCCCGTGAGAAAGAATATGCTTATCTGCAAGTCCAGTCAGATAATCGACATATCTTTTTACCATCGGGTAAGCAGTTCGGAGAATATTATCATCACCATACCATTCGTACATATACCATGGCAGTATTACACAGGCGCTTCCCCATTCCGGTGAATCGCGGAAACCTGCTGCAAAGGGAACATATTCCGGAGCTATGTCGGGAACAAGTCCGTTTTCCAGCTGGGCTTCAATCATGTCTGAGATCACCTTTATGTAAGTATTGTGGATGTCATAATTGTACCTTATTGAATTGCCCATAAGGTGTGTCTGCTCGAGCCAGCCAAGCTTTTCCCTGTGCGGGCAGTCGGTGATAACGCTTGCGAAATTGCTTTTTATTGCCCACTTTATTAGTTCATTTATCCTGTTGAACAGCTCATTCGAACAGGAGAAACTTCCATCCTCAGGAGATGAATTCCTGGTATGAAGCATATCAAGAGCTAAGATTAGCGGTTTTCCTTCATGTTCAGTACCGGCAGGTACTCCGCCTTCAGCCTGTACATATCTGAATCCATAGTATG
>JAKLFN010000438.1 GCA_022711195.1 Bacteroidota bacterium | reverse complement strand
TGCCGGAAAACCCGGCGAGGATGAGGCCGCTGCCCACGTATGGGATTTCCGCGATGCAACAACATGGCTCCTTGGCGATATCAGCCCTGCGATGTTCCTCAATCAGCCGCACTCGGAATGGTTTTCTTCCGGGTACCGCGACTACCAGCCTGACCAGGCAATCCTTGCCGAACTGATGGGTCAGAATACTGATGATCTGACGATTACAATAGTCCTTGGCACATGGTGCCCCGACAGCAGGCGAGAGGTGCCCCGGTTCCTTAAGCTCACTGATCTGTGGGGATTCCCAAGAGAGAAAATAAGGCTCATCGGTGTCGATATAAATAAAATTGCTCCGCTTGAAGAGTACCCCGGACTGGGTATTGAGAGAGTTCCTACATTCATTTTTTATATAAAAAATATAGAAAAGGGACGCATCATTGAAGTTCCTGTGACGTCTTTAGAACAGGATACAAGAAATATCCTGACAGGAAAATGATGAACAACTAATATTTGAACCAATGGAAGAAGAAAAAACCAGCAAACAGTCAGGCGTGGGCGTCGGTGCCCTCGTGACCGCCATAATAGCCTTTCTGATAGCTGTTATACCCTGCGTCGGTCTGATTGCACTGATCCCGGCAGTGATAGCCATCGTTCTTGCGATCGTGGGTCTGTCAAGGCCCAACAATAACCAGGGCATGCTCATCGGAGGACTTGTTGTCGGCATTATTGCCCTGATGATATCAGTGTCGCAGAGCTTTATAATCGGCAAAATCGCCAATAAGTCAGGCAGCTGGGCAACTGATATAGAGAAGGTTGTCAAGGATGTTACGGATGATCTCGAGAAGGAATTCGGAGACAATGAAGTAACAATCAAAATCAACA
>JAKLFN010000437.1 GCA_022711195.1 Bacteroidota bacterium | reverse complement strand
CAAGCAACCTGTCATCCTGAGCAGAGCGAAGGATCCCCTGATCAATTATACAAGATGTGTATAAAGGGTAGCTCCTGGGAGAGGGGGATTGAGGGGGTGAGGTCAAAAATAAATGAGAGATCCTTCTTTCCTTAATAATATGCCTCTCCCCCCTTCATCATTTGCCTCTCCCCAACCTCCCGCTACGCTGAAGCTACGCGGGACAAGCTCTCCCCCCAGGAGGGAGGGGCTTGGAATTTGAGACATTGAGGGGGTGAGGTAAGGAATATATGGCCGGGGGAAAGAGGTCAGTAAGTAAAGAGAGCTCTTCGCCTAAAAGAAGGGCTTTTGTCTGGTAATTGTTTGAAAAAGTATTTTACCTAAATTTATATTATGGCATATATGGGTAAATCAGTAGAAAGGGATATGTATTTTGGGGCAAAATCATATCTTTTTGAACTGTCGGAAAGGATGAGAAAACACCCTACAAAAGCAGAGCAAAAGCTTTGGCAACATTTAAGGAGTTTCAGAAAAGAAGGATTCGTCTTCAGGAGACAGCATCCGCTTGATTTTTTTATTGCAGATTTTTATTGTCATAAGGTGAAGCTTGTAATAGAAGTAGATGGCGATGTACATCTGATTGAGGAACAGGCAGCATATGATGACAGTCGATCAGGTGAACTTGAAAGATTTGGAATACGGGTGATACGTTTTGACAACAAGGAAGTACTTGAAAATACAAATACAGTAATTAACCGTATAAAACTAATTATCGACGAAATGTCCTCCCCCTCTCTCCTGGGAGAGGGGGATTGAGGGGGTGAGGTCAAAAATAAATGAGAGACCCTTCTTTCCTTAATAATATGCCTCTCCCATACCTCCATCATTTGCCTCTCCCCAACCTCCCGCTACACTGAAGCTACTCGGGACAAGCTCTCCCCCCTTCATCATTTGCCTCTCCCCAACCTCCCGCTACGCTGAAGCTACGCGGGACAAGCTCTCCCCCAGGAGGGAGGGGCTAGGAATTTG
>JAKLFN010000436.1 GCA_022711195.1 Bacteroidota bacterium | reverse complement strand
GGCCAGTTCCTGTGCCATGTTATACGCAGAAACGTTTGAGGTAAGCTTCTTCTCCTTTACAAGTACCTTATACAACGGAGAATTCTTGCCAACACCAAGCAACTGAGCAAGCACATCGAGTGCGTATGCATCCTTTGTAAACTGCTGAGCCACCGGGTATACCATTGTGAACTGCGGAGCCCTGGCAAATCCGTCCTCGTGGAAAAGCTTCTTCGTTTCTGAAAGGGTCACCGTCATCGGTTCCGGATCTTTCAGCTCCTCCCCTGCCGGGATCTCGCCAAAATACTTCTGAATCAGGGCTTTCACTTCGGCAATATCATAATCGCCTGACACAACCAGGGTTGCGTTGTTAGGGATATAAAACTTCTTGTGAAATTCCTTTACGTCATCTACTGTGGCGTTTGCAAGGTCTTCCATCTCCCCGATCACATCCCAGCTGTAGGGATGACCCTGGGGATAGAGATTCTTGAGGAGGACATAATCAGTGAAGCCGTAAGGCCTGTTGTCAACACCCTGGCGCTTCTCGTTCTGAACCACGTTCTGCTGCAGGGCAAAAGACTGAGGGGTGACTGTATTGCGAAGGAATCCCATCCTGTCTGACTCGAGCCACATTGCCGTCTCGAGGGCATTCTTCGGAACCACCTCGAAATAGATTGTCTGGTCGAAGCTGGTCCCGCCATTGAGATCACCTCCCGCACCTTCGATGTACTTGAAAAACTGATCTTCACCTACGTTCTCCGAACGCTGAAACATCATATGCTCAAAAAGGTGTGCAAACCCGGTTTTGCCCGGAACCTCCCTCGCAGATCCCACATGGTAAAGTATCACCAGAGATGCAATCGGGTCCGACTTGTCCTCGTTGAGAATGACTGTCAGGCCGTTGTCAAGCTTGTATGTCTCGTAGGGGACAGTGAGCTGTGTGGTTTTTTCCTCGCCGCAGCCTGCCATCAGCAGAAGGGCGGCAACCATTGAAATTGTTAAGAGTCTTTTCATATTTTTATAAATTACTGTATCTGGACAGGTTCACCGAATCCGAGTTTGGCAAGTTCCTTCATCTGAGTTGCGGCATCGCCGGCAACAACATAATACA
>JAKLFN010000435.1 GCA_022711195.1 Bacteroidota bacterium | reverse complement strand
CAATCTCCACGGAGGTTTCACTGATCATGACATAAAAATTTCGGTTTATACCGACCACCAGATCTTCGACCGATACCACAAATTCAGGATCAGAGGCTATTTCACACGGAAAGAGAGTATTTCGGTCAAGGAGCTTACCGGCCTCAACCCCGGCGATTATGTGGTTCACATCGATCATGGGATAGGTAAGTTCGGCGGGCTGGAAAAGATAGAGGTGAACGGAAAGATCCAGGAAGCAATAAAGCTTGTTTACCGTGATAATGACATTCTTTACGTTGGCATCCACTCCCTTCACCGGATATCGAAATACAAGGGTAAGGATGGCGCCGAGCCGAAGATATATAAGCTTGGTTCAGGTGCATGGCAGAAACTGAAGCAAGCTACAAAAAGCAAAGTAAAGGATATTGCCAGGGATCTCATAAAACTATATGCAAAAAGGATGGCATCCGATGGTTACACATTTTCCCCTGATTCTTATCTCCAGCGCGAGCTCGAAGCATCATTCATCTATGAAGATACACCTGATCAGCTTACCGCTACACTGGCAATAAAAGAAGATATGGAGAGGTCAAATCCTATGGACCGTCTGGTTTGTGGTGATGTCGGGTTCGGGAAGACCGAGGTCGCCATCAGGGCTGCATTTAAAGCAGCCACCGACAGCAAACAGACTGCGGTGCTGGTCCCGACGACAATTCTCGCATTACAGCATTATAAAACCTTTACTTCAAGATTAAAAGGATTTCCGTGCAACATAGAATACCTGAGCCGGCATAAAAAACCTGCTGAACAAAAAAGGATCATTGCAGACCTTGCCGGAGGAAAGATCGATATAATTATAGGCACACACAAGCTTGTCGGTAAGGAAATCAAGTTCAAAGACCTGGGCCTGCTTATAATTGATGAGGAACAACGGTTTGGCGTTTCAGTAAAGGAGAAGCTCAAAACCCTTAAAGCGAATGTTGATACACTGACACTTACAGCCACCCCCATCCCCCGGACGCTTCAATTTTCACTGATGGGAGCCCGCGATCTTTCAATAATCAATACACCTCCCCCGAACAGAATGCCGATTGTAACCGAAATACATGGTTTCAATGAGGAGATAATCAAAGAGGGTATTGAATATGAGGTATCAAGGGG
>JAKLFN010000434.1 GCA_022711195.1 Bacteroidota bacterium | reverse complement strand
ATCGACGGAGTCATCCTTGAGCTGTAGGGGTAGGGGTCATTACCGACTTCGGCAAGTGTATTCCAGAATTCCTTCATATTTCCTGAAATGTTCAGTTCGCTGACGGGATGGAGAATTTTCCCATTTTCAATATAGAATCCCTCTATTCCGTAAGAAAAGTCACCGGTGGCTCCGTTACAGTTTCCACCGTTAAAACCGGAGATCAGTAATCCCCTGTCAGCCGAGCTTATAAGTCCATTAAGGTCATTTTTCCCGGTTTTGAATGTGATATTTGAACCGGAGCCGGAAGTTGGTGGGAGGTTCAGCTTCCTGCCATAATAGGTGTCGATATAATAACTGCGAAGCATTCCCTCTTCCACTACAACTCTTTTTACAGATCTGAGCCCTTCAATGTCAAAATGTCTCGATCCGAAGCCCGAAATCATTAGAGGATCGTCAAAAATGGTGAGGTAAGCGCTTGCTACCCTGGTATTTATCTTTCCGGCAAGGAAAGAGTTTTTCTGGTAAATTGATGCGCCGAGGAGTGATGAAATAAAAGGATTCAGCAGAGTACCTGAGACAAGGTTTTCAACAATAATATTATATTTTCCCGATCTGATTTTTTTTGGATTGGATTTTCTGATTGCTCTTTCGAAAGCAGTTTTCCCGATCCCTGATTTTTTAAGTTTGTCATAAAAGATGCTGTATTCTCCCCAGGAATCTGACGGACGGCCTTTGTCATCTTTCACTGAAACCTCTGCTGTAATGCCGGCAAAGCTGCTGCCTGCCTCGCCTTTAAATCCATTGCTGTCGGCGAGGATCATACTGGTGACATTATCAGAGTAATATGATGTAACCGAAATGATCCTGCTGTCGGTTCCATACACTTCCTCTTCAGCAATCCGTGCCAGGCCGATCTTTTCCTTTGAACCCACAGAATTCAGGACGGGGTCCAGTGTCTTAAGATCTTCTCCATCACCGGAATAATAAAGATCTTTTTCGGGAAGATATCGGAATTCGTCTTCCGACAGGTAGCGTGTGGCTTCTACTGCCTCCTTTATGAATTTAAGGAGATCTTTTTCCCGGATAAGGTTTGTGGAATGTGAAGAAAATTTTCTGTCAACATAAAGGTCAACCGACAGCGAATTCCCGATAGATTCCTGTAG
>JAKLFN010000433.1 GCA_022711195.1 Bacteroidota bacterium | reverse complement strand
CACAGCTTCAGTGCTCCAGGCTGCAGGATGGAAGACAGGGCTGTATACCTCTCCACACCTGAAAGACTTCAGGGAACGTATCAGGGTGAATGGAAAAATGATCTCAAGAGAAGAAGTCATACAATTTGTAAAAAGTAACAGGGATATAATTGAAAAGATAAAGCCTTCATTCTTCGAGCTGACAGTGGCAATGGCTTTTGATTTTTTCTATCGTCAGGAAGTTGATGTGGCAGTTATTGAGACGGGCCTCGGAGGCCGTCTCGATTCCACGAACATAATTTTGCCTGTATTATCAGTGATAACAAACATAGGACATGATCATATGGACCTCCTGGGCAATTCACTGGAAAAAGTAGCAGGAGAAAAAGCCGGGATCATAAAAAAGCATATCCCGGTAATAATCGGGGAGACACAAAAAGAATCAAAAGAAGTTTTTATCAGGAAGGCCCGGGAAATGGAAGCTCCGGTTTACTTTGCCGACACCAGATTCCGGTGTTCTCTTGAAGAGTGGAATCCTGGTTCTTCATACAGGAAATTTAGTGTTAAAGATTTAACAGATAACAGTCTGTTTAACGGAACGATCCCCCTTCCCGGCAACTATCAGCTGAAAAATATTCAGACTCTGTTCCAGGTTTTCAATTTACTGGATTCCGGTTTCGGTTTAAGTGATAAAACAGTTAAAACAGGTATCAGGAATGTAATCAGGAACACCGGGTTAATGGGCCGCTGGCAGGTAATTGGGAAGGATCCGCTTACTATTTGTGACACCGGACACAATAAGGAAGGTATTGAATATGTGACCAGGCAAATTGAAATGACACCTTCAACCGGTCTGCATATGGTCATAGGATTTGTCAGCGATAAGGACTTGTCAGAAATTTTGCCCCTTCTTCCGAAAAAAGCAAAATACTACTTTACCAGGGCTGAAGTTGAGAGGGCTCTCGATGAGAATCTTCTGAAAATGATAGCAGGTGAATATGGACTGGAAGGGAAGAGTTATGCTACTGTAAAAGAAGCACTTGCAGCAGCAAGAACAGCAGCTGCAACTTCAGACCTGGTCTTTGTTGGCGGCAGTAATTTCATTGTGGCCGGGGTAGTGTAATTTTATTATTTTTATCAAAATTTTTTGTCATGAAAAAAACAACACTGTTTCTGCTGTTTATGATGATTATTGGATCTCTGGGCGCACAGAAAGGCAGGCAGATAACAATTATACATACCAACGACCTTCATTCACGGCTGGCAGGATTTGCACCGGAACTGAATTATTCTCCGTTATCGGTAAATGATGACAAGACTCTCGGCGGATTTTCAA
>JAKLFN010000432.1 GCA_022711195.1 Bacteroidota bacterium | reverse complement strand
GATCCGGTTCAGGTCTTACTTGAGAAGCTCCGCTTCATCATTCAGGAGAATCTGAAAGGCGAACTGGATTTTAAGAAGGAGAAACTTTTTGATTATTATATGGGGATGAAAATGGGTGATACTTTGAGCGATTATGAAAAGGGAAAAGCTGTGGGAGACTATTACAAACAGATCGCCGATATCGTTATGCTGCAGGATCAGATGGATGCATTTGCCCGAAGCCTCAAAAGTATTTCTGAAGGACATCAGGAACTTTATAATAACAGGAATAAGATCAGTGTCAGGGATCTGGCTGTGCAGCTGGCAGGATATGCAGGTGATATACAGGATATAATTTCGGAATTCAATAAACTCAAAGATTAAATTAATGGCTAATTTAACCTCAAAACAAGCTAATGAGCTGGCCGGCTATTTTCTCGGAATGGCTCAGGCAATAGGAGATTTCCGGTATACTAACTGGAAGGAACTTCCGAAAGAAGATAACCAGAGACTGGGAAACCTTCAATGGTCAATAATGAATTATGGTGAAGATATACTGGCATTTTCAACCATACTTGTAATGGATGAAGTTAAAGCTTCGTTACAGAAGATCAGTGAAATCTCGAAGGATATCAAAGATAATATCAACTCAATAAAAAATATCCAGAAAGGTATAAATATAGCAGCCGCAATTGTTACTCTCGGAGCTGCCATTATCAGCAAAAATGCCCGATCAGTTACCGGTGCAATAGATGGTCTGATGACAGAGTGGAAGTCATAAAATAATTTTCAATCAATTAAATCTTGTTTAAACATGAATGGGATATCCAGTAAATTTGGTATGGGATGGTTGCCTGACTATCCCGATTTCAGGGATCTTACGGTAAATAATGACGTTGTTCCCGAAAAGCTTAAACAGGCCGGTCAGACTGAGTCTGTTAAGGAAATGCTTGTAAAGGTCGGTGTTGATAAACCGGTAAAAGTTAAATTACCTCAGAAAGTCGACCTTAGGGAATGGTTCTCACCAGTAGAAAATCAGGGATCACTGGGATCATGTACGGCTAATGCAGGTGTTGCGCTTGTCGAATATTTCGAAAGGCGGGCTTACCAGAAATATATTGATGCATCCCGACTGTTCCTGTATAAGGTAACACGGAACCTCATGCATGAAACGGGTGATAACGGAGCATACCTCAGAAATACAATTGGGGCTATGGTTCTCTTTGGTGTACCGCCGGAAGAATACTGGCCATATAAGATAGATGATTTCGATAAAGAACCGACAGCATTCTGTTATTCTTTTGCACAGAACTATAAATCCATCACTTATTACAGGCTTGA
>JAKLFN010000431.1 GCA_022711195.1 Bacteroidota bacterium | reverse complement strand
ATATCTGATATAGTTGTTTCCCCTTCTCTCTTGGGAGAAGGGGGTCAGGGGGATGAGGTTTCAATTAAAAATATCTCATGTCTGTCGAGTTCCTTCCAGTATTTTATTGAATTCTTTCTTACCATCTCCCAGTATATGTCGCTGTCGAGGCCATGGATAAAATTTATTTCCTTTAGTTCGCTGCTGATCTTATCGGCTATCTCAGGCTTAAGTGTAAGCTTTATCTTGTGCCCGAGATATGTGAATTCTGCTGACGGAATGAGTCTTTCACTGTTTATTACTGTAAGAAGACCGTGTCCGGGTGTTGCACCTGTGCTTACCTGGAGGCCATCATTCATACAGCTCAGCGGTGGTGTCGATCCTGCAAATGAGACCACACTGAACTCATCGACGCCTGTGTTGAAATATTCTCGTGCCCTGATTCCCATTTTTACCCCGATGATCGCAAAGACGCCAAGGTGCCGGTGAAGCTCATTGGCAATCACACCGGAGGTCCACTCATCAATGCCATACCTGTTTATGATCTCGCTTACAGAAGAGCTGATGTCGTTAAAATAGAACGCGGGATCAGCCGGAATGACTTTAATCACCTGGTTTCTATCAATAGTCTCACCGCTGAGTATTTTCAGGATGCTCTCCCGTATCCCGATTATATTTGCCGGTGTGCAGTCGGACACAGTATATGCAGTCTTGTTAACAAAAAGCTCCGGGTAATGAATGAACACGGGAACGAGGTCATCGGCCCCGCTATAAGAATAGGGGTGATCCTTTGATTCATCCGACGTCAGGAAACCATAAATTTTCTGTGCATAGACTGTCCTGGTATTCTGAATTGAACCGGTGAGCTGAATGCTATAAATACCTTCATCCTGGTCACTCATATTCCTTACCAGCTTAACAGGTATTTCCTGCTTTAACATCTTTACTGAAGCTTTTTTGTCAATCGAATAGTTAAAGCTGTCATCTGCTCCGGCAGCTGAAACACTCCAGACAATATCTTTTACCTGCCGGCTGAATTCAGGTATCTCGCTGAGTGAACTATATGCCGTCGACATGCCTGCCAGACATACAAAACGAATCTTTGTCTTTTCAGTTGTAATAATACTCTTTACCAGTTTCAGATAGTCGGGTGCTGATTCCGGAATGATATTTTTTTCATCTCCCCAGGCATAATTAAGCGCAAGAGGAAAATTCTTCGGGCTGAATTTTACATCGTTGTTTATACCTACAGGGATACCCTCGTGGTAAAATGAATTCAGGAGGCTTCTCACTTTTGTATATGCCTTTTCTACAGATAAGGCTCCGGGTGAAACAGTTATCGCGAGGACTCTGACATCGGGAGAGGCGAGAAGCATTGTAATGGCCTTCATATCATCAACTCCGCCATCGGTATCAACTATCACATAATGGTTTGGCTTCCAGGG
>JAKLFN010000430.1 GCA_022711195.1 Bacteroidota bacterium | reverse complement strand
TCAAATTTAAGAAATTTTTGTTCGATTCCGGAAACCGGCAAGGTGTTCGGCTGTACTTGCAAGAAGCTTCTGGACTGCAAGTCCGTGCTTTATATCAGGGACAAATGTTTCGGTTTGGCTGTTGGTGAGGAAAACATAGTGAGCGTGCATCATTGCCCTGTGCCAGCCTCCCGGCACATGTCCCGACGGGAAGGAAGTGAACGGTTTATAATTGCTTCCTGTAACCTTCCTTGACCATGTCCCCGATTCCTCGGTGTAATATTCAAACTGATCCGGGTTTTCTGATGAGAATCTGATTGCGCCACCTGTGGCATAGAGCTCGAACGACAGGCTGTCGCCTGTTCCCGAGCTGATACGGCTTGCAGATAGAGTGCCGGCTGCACGGCTTTCCCTGTCGAAGAGGGAGATCTGGCTGAAAAGGTCAGAGCCGGCAGGAACATCTTCAAATTCTCCGGCCTGCACTGCACTGGTTATTTCCACATTCTCTGCGATAAATGCTGTAAGCAGGCTGAGGATATGCGAACCCAGGTCGGCCATTGCCCCTCCGTCGGGAGCAGGAGTAAGGCGTGTGACACGTTTTTCGCGGTATGATTTCTTAAGGTAATCGCTGTGATAGTATTTGAATTCGAAATGGATTGGTTTTCCAAGCGCTCCCGATTTCCAGAATGAGAGGGCATCCCGTACGGCAGAGGTGTAAAGATACTGGAATCCGACCTGAACCTGAAGGCCGGGGCGTGAGCCTACGATATCGATAATACCTTCTTCTTCTTCCCGGCTTGAGCAGACAGGCTTTTCGAGGTAGATCCTTTTTATGTGGTTCATGGCAGCTGCTGCCCTGAAATGCTGGTAATGGACGTTATTCGGACCAAGGATGAAAATTGTGTCTATCCTTTTATCTGCAAGAAGTTCTTCGGCAGGGCAGGCTTTTTGAAACCCGTATCCGGCTGCAAATGATTCCATGCTTTCCTTTCTGGCCGAGCTCACTGCAGCCAGCTCCACCGAGGGGCAATCGGAGTAATAGTATTTGAGGGAGTTAAGGGAGAAAGCGTGAGAACGGGCTATTCCGCCTGCTCCCAGAAAACCAATAACAGCTTTTTCGTGTTCCATACGGAGTTTTTCTATTTATATCAGGACCGGATTAAGATAGTCTTAATACAGGTATCATTGGTGAAGTATTATCAAAAATCGCAAAAAATTCATATATTCACCAGTTGTAACCGCGAGAAATTAAAATGTTTAAAGGATTGCCATCATGAACCGCTAATATTACTGAAATGAAAAAGCGTACATTCATCAAATCAGGTTTACTTGCCATGGGTGCATTATTAACAACACGGAAAAGCTATCCGCTCGAGTATTACCCCTTGCCTTCCAACCTTAAGTGGGCAGTGGTGTACGGGACGTGGTGCGGATCAGCCAGGGATGCCTCTCTCTGGATCTCCGAAGGAATGGACGGGATCGCCAATGTTTTCGATGTAAGGGAAAAGCCCGATCTGTCGGGTTATAAGCATGTAATTATCGGAGGAGCAATAAGGGCG
>JAKLFN010000043.1 GCA_022711195.1 Bacteroidota bacterium | reverse complement strand
TTTCAGGAAGAGAGACGGAAGGTGACGGATCAATCATTAATTCAGAGATTATTATGTCGCCATGTTCCATCCACACAGGAGAAAAATCAATTTGCAGGCCGCGGACACAATTGCCCTTTCTATCGCATACTTCCTGTATAACAAGATGGTTCTTCTCCTTGTTGATAAAGTCATTCTTAAAAGTAACCACTATCGTTCCCGGCGACTTTCTGACCACTGATACGGCTTTGTTTTCCCCGTCAGAAAGGATGAACAGTGAAGGATCCGTTATGGTGTCAGCCGGATCCTCGCTGAATTCAATTTCGAGTGAACTTCTTCCTGTTATCCTGTGCGATTTTACCGAGGGAGGGATCTTATCATCATAGAAAACACCTTCAATACTGAGGTCATCGAACCATAGCAGCCTGTCGCGGGTTGATGTATATCTGTAATTCAGTATCAGCCACTCAGCATTGAAAAGCTCCTGATCATGACCCATGCCTCCACCAATAAAATTCCCGGATACGCCTGTAACATTTATCTGCCATTCGCCGGCAGCTGATCGTTCAGCAGTTACCTTAACTACTGTATTTATACCGATTGTCGTCTGCCAGTTTATATGTGAAGAAGCTACAACAGACGGGGAGCCATTTGAGATTTTCCAGATCCTCAGGGTGTCGTCATAACCATAGAGGTTAACGCCTGCAGCGAAACCGCTTACAGAAGATCCGTTATTAAAATCTGACGGAGCCTGATCCGACATCAGCCATAGTGCCCAGCTGTTTGATGAGGAAGGATCATAGCCATGCCGGACCAGGAATGACCATTTTACAGTTCCATCAGAAGGATGAAGGTTAGTGAGAGGTATCCCAATGCAATCGGCTCCCCCTGAAGGGTTGTCAAAAATATGATGCAGTGAGTATATGCCGCTCAGTGACTTTTCTGTATCTGCTTTCCACCGTCCTGCGGTGCTTTCTGTCCATCCTTCAATGGCTCCGTTTTCAAAATCGTAACCAATCTGGCCATAGGACAAAGAGGGCAGGAAGAAAAGCAGTAAAATAACTTTTTTCATGCAGCGAGGAGAGATTGAAAAAAAAGTTAATTTTGACCGTTTTTAACTTAACGTAAATATAAAAATTAACTTAAACAATTACAAATTTAAAGAAAGATGAAGACAGCTGTTGTAGGAGCTACAGGAATGGTTGGCCAGACAATGATCAGAGTTCTTGAGGAAAGAAATTTCCCGGTAACTGAATTGATCCCTGCCGCATCGGAAAAATCAATTGGCAGGGAGATCATGTTCCGTGGTAAACCGGTGAAGGTCGTCAGTGTCCAGGATGCTGTCGATGCAAAACCTGTCTTCGCAATTTTCTCGGCAGGAGCTTCTACATCGAAGGAGTGGGCACAGAAATTTGCCGCCAACGGGACAATCGTCATCGATAACTCGTCATACTGGCGGATGTTCAGGGAGGTGCCTCTTATCGTTCCCGAAATAAATGCTCATGTGCTGAAGAAGGGCGACAGGATAATTGCTAACCCGAACTGTTCGACGATACAGATGGTAATGGCCCTTGCTCCCCTTCACAGGAAGTACACGATAAAGAGACTTGTTGTTGCAACATACCAGTCGGTTACCGGAACCGGTGTGAAGGCGGTAGCACAGATGGAGAACGAACGTAAAGGGATTAAGGGAGAAATGGCTTATGCACATCCTATTGACATGAACTGTTTTCCTCATGGAGGATCATTCCAACCCGACGGCTACACCACCGAGGAGCAGAAACTGATAGACGAAACACGAAAGATCCTTGAAGATCAGACGATCATGGTTACCGCAACTGTTGTAAGGATTCCTGTTGTCGGAGGTCATTCGGAAGCAGTGAATATAGAATTTGAGAAAGAGTTCGACATTGAAGAAGTAAAAAAACTCATCGGAGGTTTCCCGGGTAATGTGATATATGATGACCCGGCATCGAACAAATACCCCATGCCTATCCTTTCGCACAACCGCGATGAAGTTTATGTAGGAAGGATCCGCAGGGATCTTTCCAAAGAAAAATGCCTGAACCTGTGGGTCGTATCGGATAATATCCGCAAGGGTGCAGCAACAAATGCAATTCAGATTGCGGAATATATTGTGGAGAAGAAACTGTACTAGTCAAATGACCCCCAGCTATCAGCCAGGTGGCTGATAGCTTGCCCCCCAAGGGGGGCTAAGATCCATAACAAAAAGAATCTGAAACCAGGCCCCCTTCAGGGGGCAGGACATGCTTCAGCGTGGCCGGGGGTCATCAAACAGAAAATCATTATAAGGATACCTCTTAATATGTATTTTCTTAACCTCTTCGTATAGCAATCTCTTCAGTTCTTCGACATTATCTTTTGTTTCAGCCGAGATAAAAACCACAGGATGGTTTTTATCATTAGCCATCCATGATTTCCTCAGTTCGTCGAGTGAATAGTTTTCTTTCTGCACAGGCGAGAGATCATATTCATCCCTGGAAATATATGAGAAGATGTCAATTTTATTAAAAACAATGATCGCAGGCTTTTCGGAGGCTTTCAGTTCACGCAGTGTTTCGTTCACCACCTTTATCTGTTCTTCAAATCCGGGATGTGAAATATCAACCACATGAATGAGGAGATCCGATTCCCGTACCTCGTCGAGTGTCGATTTAAAAGACTCCACCAGGTCGTGAGGCAGTTTCCTGATGAATCCGACAGTGTCGGAAAGAAGGAAGGGAAGATTGCCTATTACGACTTTTCTGACAGTGGTATCGAGTGTTGCGAACAATTTATTCTCGGCAAACACTTCTGACTTGCTGAGAAGGTTCATTATTGTCGATTTGCCAACATTAGTATAACCGACCAGCGCAACACGGACCATTCTTCCCCTGTTCTTGCGCTGTGTTGACATCTGGACATCGATTTTTTTCAGCTGCTTCTTGAGCAGTGTAATTTTGTCCCTGATAATACGCCTGTCGGTTTCGATTTCTGTTTCTCCCGGTCCCCGGAGACCGATACCTCCACGCTGACGTTCGAGGTGGGTCCACATACCTGCGAGCCTTGGAAGCAGGTACTTATATTGTGCCAGTTCAACCTGTGTGCGTGCATGAGAAGTACGTGCGCGGCGGGCAAAGATATCGAGGATCAGGTTGGTTCTGTCGAGGATACGGCAGCCCAGTTCCTTTTCGATATTACGGAGCTGGCTTGCAGAGAGCTCATCGTCGAAGATCGCTATATCGATATCATTCTCACTGACGAATCGTGCTACCTCTTCCGTTTTTCCTGATCCGAGGAATGTACGGGGATCAGGTATTGCCAGCTTCTGGATAAATCTCCTCACCGGCTGAGCGCCTGCAGTCTCAGCCAGGAAGGAAAGTTCATTCAGAAAGTCTTCAGTTTCTTTTTCGTCCTGTGCGGGATAGTTGATCCCGATAAGAATAGCCCGCTCGACAGGACGGTTAGTCTCTATCATTTATATTATTAGCCTCCTGTTTGTTTGTATTGATCCCCTTATTGCATTTTTAAGAGCATCGGAACAGCGAATCACCATTTCAATATCTGAGGGGAAAGGAATGATAGTTTCTTTTGTCCTTTCAAGCTGTTTTGGGTTGAGAGCGCCGGCGTCGCCCACGGCACGGGCAGACACATGCTCGAATGTCGACTGAGCCCCTATCGGATCTTTCTTGAGGAGCTTGTTAGGGCTCGTCTGGATGATCTCAATATCTCCTTCGATAGCACATGTTTTTGTCTGCAGTGTTGAAATAAGTGCACACTGAAGGGTTTTATATTTTTTTATTTTTATGTCGTTCCCGGAAGTGTCCCTCATAACATTTCCACGGCTGTCGAGCTGGTAAGTGAATCCGTCTTCAACATCCTTTTTCACAACAGAATCCTTTACGGCGGTCTGGTCGGGGCTCACCCCTATGTTTCTGACGTTCACGTTTATGAAGTAGTCATATTTTGCATCCTTATCGAGGTTCAGAGTATGGTACTCGACCCATTCGCTGTTCAGTGCCTGGAGGTCTACAGAGATAAGGTCTTCTTCAAATTCCTTAGGGAATTTTACCGGTGTTGTATTCTGGAGTGAAACGAAGACCCTGCTCATGCCGAGGTATTTCGATTCTTCAATTTTCTGGTCTATTCCTTCATAGTCGCCAACATATTCCTTAGCCCGCACATACTCATAAAATGCCTGGCGGTATGAATCTTTGAGTCCGGCTTTCATCAGCTCATTGCCATGAGCAAAATAATAGTCAGCCGATTTTTTCTTGGCAGCAATCATTTCCACCATATAATCGACATAAGGGAAATTTAGTGATTTTCCGCCGGCATTTATAGGAAGAATCGTGCGGACAAGAGCCTGCCTGTCATTCATTCTTTTGTAGATCTGGTAAACCTCATCCCAGTTCTGAGGCCTGCCTTCCAGCTTAAGAAACCTTATCCTTTCATTATCCTGTTCATTTACGATATTATATGAACGTTCAAGGATTGCAGCCTGTTTTTCATTGTCTGCATCTTTACGCAGCTCCTTAACTGCAGTTATTATGGCAGCCTCGTAGTTGCCTTTCTCCAGTTGTTTTTTCGACGACCCGCATCCGGACAGGATGACAGAAATCACGAAGATCAGAAGGATATACTTTTTCATGTTCGTTTGTTTTTCATTGTTAAAGATAATAAATACATTGAAATCTGTTATTCATAATAATCACTAATTCTGTCCATTAAGGTCAAAGGGTAAAGCTCATCGGCACCTGGTACCTTATCCTCACCGGTTGTCCCCGCTGCAGCCCGGGTGTCCATTTAGGCGATTCGGAGATTACCCGCACCGCTTCAGAGTCGAGCAGTGGATCGACACCCTTGAGAACCTCTACATTGCTAACCGACCCGTCTTTCTCTACGATAAATGTCAGGAAAACCGTTCCCTTGATCTTTTTGTCGATCGCTGCCTGCGGGTAGTTTGTCCTTTTGTAGAGCCATTCACGGAATTTGTCGAGACCTCCTCCCCTGAATGTGGGCATGACCTCAACCAGGAAGAAAACATCTCCCTGTCCATAGGCACCTTCACCTGTCATAAGCTCATCGCCCATGCCATTAGAGTAAACCGTGTTATCAGCCGCATCAGGATTCTGTGCCAGGACATCGTCGGTGATGGCCGGTTTTTCCTCATAAGGAGTTATTGAGTCGACGACCACCGGCGGGATATACTTCAGTATCTCTTCTGATGCCGTTTTCTCTGGTGGAGGCGGTGGTGGTGGGATATAGATCATCTCATCGGGAGCCTCCAGGCTTTCCATTTCCACTTCAACATAATTGCCTCCGCCGCCCAGAAAATATTCTTCGTTGTCACCTGAGAGGGAAGGAATAATTACTGATGCTGAAACGGCTATGGAAGCAGCAAGAATACCTGTTAACAGGGCGCGGTGATAATTTTTCCGGAGCTGGTAGGCGCCGTAATCCCTGTTCCTGTTTTCGAACAGTATGTCGTCAAAACCCGGAATATTATTATTGTGCCTGCCCATTTGTCAGCAATGAATGACCTGTTATTTTACCTCAAGGTCAATTTTGGTGCCATCTTTTGGAGGAGATAATAAAAAACAATGTTTATCGCCTCGAAATTTCAATGCGTGGCAAAAATACTAAATAGCCTTAAACCGTCAAAATAGAGGGTTAAACGGAACAGGTTAAAATATATTTAAATTTTTTATTTACATTTGCGGGGTCGACAAGGGGGTTTAGCTCAGTTGGCTAGAGCGTCTGGCTGGCAGCCAGAAGGTCAGGGGTTCGACTCCCCTAATCTCCACAAATATATTCACGCATCACCGGGGATAAATAAATAGCCATTTCTTACCGTCTGCTTATGCAGAAGTAAAATTTTTGTTATAAAGATTTTCAAAGATGTTGTGATCAGTTAATTTTTAATTCGGCTTTCCAGCATTTTTTTATAATCTTCCTGTGGCTGTCCGCTATTGTACCACTTTCTGATAAGGGTTAAATCATTTCTTATATCCGGAGGATATCCTCCGCCCACCCTTAAATACAATTTCATCATATGTAAAGCTTCATAACCGAGGGTTATATGTGTTTTCGCGTAGCTTGCTTTTAAGAGACAATCCTCTTGTATACAATCAGAACCATCCGGGAATCCTGATATCAGAGAGATCATTGGAACTTTTACATCGACTTCAGCAAGCTCAAGCAGGCCTGGGAAATGTTCCCTTTTTATCCAGTTTTCAGTAATAATTTCTCTTTGAAATTTAATTTCACCTTCAATATTCCTGAGCTCTACGAGCATTTCCACCGGAGATATCTGTGGAAGACGATTAAGGATTTCATTAACCCTGATGTTATTTGAAGTAGCGAATGAAATAAGTTTCCCGGAATTTAAGCGAATTACTTCTTTCGGGTATAAACTATTATCCACCTGTGTCAATAATCCCTCTTCAAACTCCTTAACAATAGCCTTATAATCTTTATGCTGTTTCAGCAAGGAATCATATACATAAATAAGCTGACTGTTAATAAAAAGACTCTCCCTGATGCCCTTCTCATGATGTAGTTTATTCGAGCATCCGGCAGCAATAAAAAGAAACAAAAATGTAATTCGTTTCATGGCAAAGAATAACATTCACAATCGCCAATGGCATTTGAAAATTCATTGACATCAATAAGGCCAACCGAGTCTCTGCCAAGTGAAGAAGAGGTAATTAATTTCGGGGGTGCATTTATATATCCGGCTTTTACAGCGCCTGCTTCAGGACTATAATAAAGAGTTTTTATCTGTGACAAAGTCCAGTACTGAACACTTTCTCCCTGTCCCATACCATTTTTTGTAGAGTATAAGCCATTCCCTTCATATATGGCAGTATGTATATAGTGATTTGTCTCATCAAAAAGCAGTAAAATTTGTCCAGGCCTAATCCCTTCACATGTTTCCGACATCTTAATTATTCCTGTTCTGATTGCTTCACTAACACTTGATATTCCAAGAGCCCCATTTATTTCTTTTGTCTGATTAGTATAGTATACAAATTGCCTGCCGGACAATACCCATCCAAGGCAATTGTAGCTATAATTCTGAAAATCAGCTTCTTCTCCGTTAATTGTAAGCCCTTCTATAAGTATTGAGGTTATAGGGGATCCATCAGATAACCATGAAATTGAATTTGCATATGTAAATTTATACGCTGACGGATATCCTATTCTGCCTGAACCAGTGCCAGCTACTGCATACAAAATATTACCGGCATTATTTCGAATAATACCACCTCTGGGCGTTGATGATAAATTCTCAATACATGGACATTCTGTCACACTTCCGCCTGAATTATCATCTTCACCACAATTGATTCCCAGGCAGGCACACTCATCATACAGAAAATATGTCGGATCGCATACATCTGTAAGACAGTTGTTCCCGTTGCAAAGGCATTCATTATAATATTCCGAATCGATATCACAGGGGTCATGCGGTAAAGCACAAACGCAGGGATACTGACCGCAAAAAGGACATAATCCGGGTGTAACAATCACATCATCAGGGCAGTCTGGGCATTCAAAGGAAGATCCCGGATCAACAGAAGTTCTGTATACAACCCCTCCGCATTCACAATAGATCAGGGAGCTTCCTCTTGCGCCAAAATCCTGTGCTGCCAGGTCAATCAGGAACCAGGCCGAATCTGTTCCTAAATTAAAAATCGGAAAAAGATTAAAAAGCAGCACTACGGTTATTAAAACCCTTCTCAATATTGCCGGTATTAATTTTGATCCCCTCATATTTTACAATATCCTTGATCTTTGAAACCACAATTTAAAATATAACTACAATTTTTTCAGTATTATGGCTGCCGCTGATTCACTTCCACAGTTAACTTTTACTATATAAACACCCTCAGGGACATCTAATTGCATGTTCTGAATATTTATTCCTGTTAAGAGCTTCCCGGGCTCAGCCTGGTAAACTTTCCTGCCATCAATTGTATAAACCATAATTTTTACTACTGATTCCTTTTTAAGATTGAATGAGATACTAAGGTAGTCTCTGAATGGATTTGGGAAAGCACGCAGATTATCAATCAATTTTTCCTGGGAATCCGGAATCTCGGGTTTTGGATTAATATTTGTTCTATTCAATGATATGTACATTGGCCGTTCCGGTTCCATTGTCATTTCAGAGAAGAATCGTATATTTCCACAGAGCCATGTAACACTATCAACTTCGGAAATATTCAGATTAGCGGACTTAAAGAAGAATTGGATCGGGTTTCTATGATAATGATCTGTACGGTTAGATTTTGCATCCAAAAAAACCAGGGCTGTATCAGTAATTGTTCCATTAATTTCAACAATATTTGTATCTGATTCGATCCAGAGGCCTTTGATATTATGACCATTTACCTGCAAATCGAGAGTAAGAGAAAAAAGGCCGATAATAAATTCGCCGCTCCAGTCATAAGTTACCAGAAATCCGCTGAATCTACCCGCCTTATCACGATCCTGAATATTATGTCCTACTTGTGTATATGTTTCGGGAATCTTATTTTGTGCTAAAATTTCACTTGATAAAGTGCCTGAAATGGAATAGTCTTCTGGTCCGACAGAAACTAATTCCCTTTTAGCTCGAAAATTTCCTCCGGAACTTGATTTTTCCAGCCAGCTCCTTGCTTCTTTTTCATTGCGCTGGATGCCATAACCGTTCCGATAACAAATACCGATCATATATGATGCAGCCATATTTCCGTCAGCAGCCGCGTCAAAAAAGTATTCCAATGCCGTAATATAGTTCTGCTCACACGCCAGCCCCTTATAATACATGTACCCTACTGCATATTTACAATCAGGGTCGCCATAACCTGCTCCTGTAAGGCAACATTCAAAAGCTTTTGTTTCATTCTTTTCAACTCCATATCCATACTTCCATAGTAAACCCAAATTAAAAAAGGCTTTATAATAACCTGAGGCAGCTGCTTTTTCAAACCATGAATATGCATCCTGATAACTGGTATCAACTCCTATGCCTTGCGAATACATTATTGCAACTGCATTCATTGCTTCAGGAAATCCTTCTTCAGCTAATCCTTTCATTAATATAAAAGCCCTGGCAGGAAAATATGGTTTATAAAAGCCCTGGAAATAATTTAAGGCTTCATTGTACCTCAAACGGATAGTATCGTTCTCGGATTGACCAACAATCATTCTGCATGATAAAATGAAAATGAAAAGAAGTAAATTCCGCTTCATTTTTTAAGGTTCTCCTGATTCCCTTTTATTCTCTTGTTAAACAGATTCTTACCATGCATATTCTGCCCTGTTGGGATTTTTTACAACTGGTTTAGTGTAACCGTGATGAAAATATTTATAAAGCGCAGAAGGAGCATTTTTATCCAGTTCATTCAGGTATCTTTGTTGTTCGTCAGGTTTCTCAATGAAATAATCCCTGGTAACCAGAACAGTCAGAAAATGAGAATTTATTCTCCCTGCAAGTATCGAATCTGCCGGATCTGAAATCAGCAGCTGTTTTAACATTCCCTCCCACACTTTCGATGTAAGCTCTTTAGCCACAGGTAAATTTTTCAGTACCAGTAATTCGATGTACTGATCCTCAGAAAGAAAAAGCTTAACAATTCTATGTTCATATTCCCTAAGGTTAAAATCGGGATTTTCTGCTTTCAAAGTCTCTGCAAGCCCGGCCCTGGAATAAAGGGAGTCGATAATAGAGTCGTTTATTCCGAGGTCGGCCCGGTAAATGATTGCATAATAAACCAGAGATGGAGAGTAATCCTGTATACTTTTGTTGTCGGCAACAGGGTCTTCTGCCTGAGAAAAGATCATGTTAACTTTAAAGAAGGTGATCACACAACAAATCATAAGCATTTTCATGGCAATATTACTTTACACTAATTAGTATAATCGCAATCATCATGTTACAAACCAAAGGCTTAACGATGCAAGGCCCGGGTTTTATCAGCTTTGTTTAAAGAGTTCTCCGGAAATTCGAAAGGAAAAATTAACTACAGATGCCTGACATTCTAAATCCGGATTTCAAGAAGCAAGACGACTTCTATAATGGAGGCTATCCATACTTTTCAGGAATCCAGGTAAAAAACTTAAGACTCATTTACTGGTATAATGGTGGGATCAAATTTCCTATATTAATTAATACAAATGATTTAAAATTTGTTAAAAATTCTCACACAGAGCATTTTAGTTTAATTTCAACTCTGACAATATTTTTCAACTCCGGCTCTTCCCCGTTCAAAAATCCGGCAAATTTAAACCTTATTGCAGCGAAAAAATGCCTGGTTTGTTGAAAAACCTGACTTCTTAATGAAGATATGATTCTGGACTAAAGAAAGAATGTACTAACAGTTTCCCACATCGTCAGTTTTTATAAATTCTGTAGGAACGTTTACAGTGGCAGCAATATATTCCCCGCGTTCAAAGATATCTATATCGTCTTCCTCATAATACCATTTTACCGCCATTTTCTTACCCTTCTGTGAAACCTGGGCAAGTCTTTTCAATATAGAGGTGAGCACAAGAGTGTTGAAGCTGTTCAGAAATTCAAGTGCGATGGTCACTTCGGTAAGGCTTGCAGGATTCTGAATATATTCGTCGATCCAGCCTGTAACCTGTTCCGGAGGCTTGTCGCGGCTTTCATCAATAGCCCTGCCCTTGATCTTTACACTGCCCTTCGGATTAAGAAAAATTTCCGGAGTGGTCTTTGTCGGGAGAATATGTACATCGTGTAAACCCATCGCTGTAAAATATTAATTTCATAAACCGGGATATTGCTCTTCAGCCCGAAATCAAATTTCAGAAATAATCCTGATTTGGACAACTTATTGATCAATTAATTTATAATATCGGATTTCTGTTCCCGGGAAAATTTTAAAATATCGTTTTATGATTGGTCTCCAGGCGAAGTTAAAAAGTTCCAATTTCACTTTTAACCGGGAGACAAACCTCCCTGCCAGGCTATTTAGAAACAAAATCAGCATGACATTAACCATTTTTAACTCTCCGGAATATAAAAAAGTATAACCTTAAATTGTGGGGAATCAGCTATTTTAGTTTATTTTGATACAGCATTCGATAAAAAGACACTTATAAAAACAAAAAGTATTATGAAAAAATTATTCTTATTCTCAGCTTTAGTTCTGTTCACTGCAGGGCTTTTTGCACAGGCTAATTTCGCAGGAAACTGGGCATTTAATGAATCAAAAAGCGACTTTGGCGGAAGCCAGTTCCGCTTTGCTGCCACAGCTCTGGTCGTTACACAAGATGCTGCCCTTCTTACCGTCGAAAGCACAATGCCAGGCCGCGACGGTGAGGTTATGAAAACAACAGCCAAATACACTCTCGATGGTGCAGTAAGTGAAAATCCAATGTTCAATTCAACAAGGAAAACCACTGTCAAATGGGCCGATGACAAAAAATCATTCACAATGACCCACACCATGACTTTTGACATGAACGGTGAAACAAGAACATCAAATTCCACTGAAACCTGGAAGATGTCAGATGATGGCAAGGCTCTTCTTGTCAGCACAGAAAGAGCAGGCCGCGACGGTAATGTCATGAAGACGACCGTGGCCTACGACAAAAAATAATAGTGTCACTTCTCAGAGGCCAGCTCAAGAAAAGTCTCTTTCAGACCGGGAGAAGTCAGGCGTATTCCAATTTTGCCGGCATTATCAGTCGATTGCAGGTAGATGAGCAGCTTGCCGTGATAGGCATGCTGCTTATTATCCTTATAGTCTTCCGTATTTGACGGATTGGAATCTTCCATGCCGATTATTTCAGCCGGTCCACTGACTTCGCAGGTTATTTCGTCAGATGCAGTGTAAACCGTATTACCGTTATCGTCGCACAAAGTCACATAGAGATGTGTAATGTCTCTTTGACCGGCTTTAATGATCTTATCGGGGCAGCTTGCATTTATTTTAACAGGCATTCCTGTTGTGGCCAGCTCCATAGTAGCTCTTTCGGCGCCATTAATCTTACCCACGGCTCTCAGAACTCCCTTTTCAAATGGTATTTCCCATGATATCGACCGGTTTGGAAAATCTGCTATTTTTCTGTTTCCCATCGATTTCCCGTTGAGGAATAGTTCAACTT
>JAKLFN010000429.1 GCA_022711195.1 Bacteroidota bacterium | reverse complement strand
TGAAACTTTTACCCGTGCTTTCTTTATCCCATTCATCTCAGAATAAAGTGCATTTATTATCCTTGAAGCAATATTCTCAAGCAGATGTGATTTCTGCTCCATCTGAACCTTTACAATACCGTAAGCCTGCTGGTAATTGACTGCATCTTTCAGGTTATCGCTTTCTGCAGGCTTTTCAGTATCCGCTTCAATCGTAAGATCAACCAGAAATCTGCTGCCGACTATCTGTTCTTCCCTGTAATGCCCGTGAAAAGCATAAAACTCCATTCCTTCTATCTGTATTGATCCCATATCTTATATTTCAATTCTTTGTACACCTTCGTGTTTTCCTTTGTGTTCTTTGTGGTAATATCCATTTTTTTTACCACGAAGGATCACGAAGGTCGTCACAAAGGGGTCACTAAGGACAATTTAAAATATTTTCTGAAAACTGTTATCTGTCTGAATTAATTAACGTTAGAAATCTTTTCCAGATTCTTCAAAAAAAAATCTTATTTATTTGGTTTATATTATAAAGTACTTTATATTTGCAATATATTTATATTATCTCAATCAACTACACGTAAAAATAAACATTATTATGGAAAACGAAGAAAAACAGATGACAGGCCAGGAGAGCCTGAAAATCATCACCGACATGATCAACAGGACGAAAACAAATATTCGTCAGAGCAGTTTTCACCTTCTTTTCTGGGGCTGGCTGATCTTTTTCTGCAGCCTTTCCGAATATCTTCTCTGGAAGTTTACAGATTATGCATCGCCATGGTATGTATGGTTTTTTGTTATCCCGGGGGTAATTGTTTCTGTAACGTATGGATTTATCAAGGGGCGTAAGGAAACAGTGTGGACATATGCCACAATGCTATATGTATGGACCTGGATGGGATTCCTTTTCGCATCACTTGTACTCTACCTTATACAGATGAAGAATATGGAATCGTTCAGCTCTCTGATCCTGACGCTGGCAGGCCTGCCGGTACTCTTTTCCGGCTGTATCTTAAAATTCCGTCCGCTTATTTTCGGTGCTTTCAGTTTCTGGATATTTGCACTGGCTGCACATTATGGTACTCCTGATATCTCTGCACTGGCAACACCAGTGGCAATGCTTACAGGCTATCTTATACCGGGTTATATATTAAAAAGGAAGAACAGCCATGATGCAGTTTAAAGATCTTGATCCGCTTCTTCATCAGCAGTTACGTCTGGCTGTCATGTCGCTGCTGATGAGCATTGAGGAGGCAGAGTTCTCTTTCCTCCTTGAAAAAACAGAGGCTACATCCGGGAACCTGAGCATACAGATCACTAAGCTGAAAGAGGGAGGATATATTTCGGTGACAAAAAAATTCAGGAAGAATTATCCGCTTACCCTTTGCAGGATAACACCGCTTGGCAGGCAAAAATTCACTGAGTATGTCAATGCCCTGAAGGATTATCTGAATCCAGGCGAGGATATATGTAATTGATTATCTGTATATTATCAGTTTCCTGGTGAGCTCCATATTATCACCATAAAGGATGACATAATAGACACCAGGTTTAAGGCT
>JAKLFN010000428.1 GCA_022711195.1 Bacteroidota bacterium | reverse complement strand
CAATTTATTGACAGGTATGTCCCATTCATTCAATTCTGACCCATTATAGAGGAACAAACCTTTGCTTATAGTGCATATCAGCAGTTTGCTGCTGTTGTCAAATGGAAGAATAGCACTTATATCGACCCCTTTCAAACGCTCAAAACCGGGAACCGGAATGAGAGTATTGCCTGAAACCTCCATCAATCCATCGGTTTCATCATTTACCAGGACCCGTCCGGAAACCGAGTATGAAACAGGGAATCGTGAATGAGCCTTAACAACGATCAGAGGTTCATTTTCTTTGTATATGTAGAGGGCATTATATGATTGAAAGATGATCTTATCCATGTAGGGAGAAATGTTCCAGACATCATCGAAATTCTGAAATTCGGGAGGGATCAGATTCTTCAACGACTGGTATTTAAGTTTTCCATCGAGGCCTGGAACCATCTTCCCGATTTCATTATATGCACCTATAAATATTTCCCCCTTATCATCGATGTAAATAGATCTCATTATCGAAAAATTAGGGAGTTTATACAGCTCCCACTGTACTCCGTCGAATACAAGCAAACCTTCATTGTTGGCGAAATACATAAATCCCTTTAGATCCTGGGCCACCGACCATGTCTGAGTGCCTGCTTTGTATTCTGTCTTTGAAAAATTACGGATGAAAGGAGTTCCGATATCCTTGATCTGACCCATACCTGTAAATACGGATATCAAAAAGAGTATTATCAGTCCTGTTAAGCGTTTTAACATAGAACCTCCTTGGCTAAAAGTGTCACTTCGCGTGAAAGCCGGTAATGTGCAGAGACTAAAGTTAAAAATAATTTTGAAGAGTATGTAAGTTTACAGACAATTCAGATTACAGGATTTTTAGTAAGGAATAATACAGGTTCTATTTATCTGCAGGCATTTTTTTCATTCCGAATTTGATGTTAATACCTAAATTGAACCTGAAACGCTCAAGCTGAAGATCAGGATTTCCCGGGTTTGCAGAAAAGACACCCTGTAGCTGGAATTTTACAGGGTCGTGTCCTGCCCTGAAAGTAAATCCTGGTTCTATTAGCCAGGAAACCTCATCAGCCTGGAGAGCCTGCAGTTCGTCGAGCCTGTATACTGTACCTGCATATTCTATATTTTTGAAATTCAATCTGCTTAACCTGAAAGAGAAGGCACCTTCAATAACTTTGGTTCTTACGCCTATATCGGGCTGAATAAAGAGTTTTGAGAAAGTCATTTCTGCAGTGCCATCATCCACCCAGCTGTCTCCGCCGCCCCAGTCCCATTCGTTATAGGCAAAGATATGGTCCTGATTTCCCTCTCCGTAACCGGCATATACTTCGAATATTCCTATATCAGCGAATGAGTGGTAGAATCCGCCGAAACCTTCAAAATAAATATAATTTGAACGGTCCACGTATGTCTCTCCCGAATTGTTTTTTCCTCCTGTCATAAGATTTCCGCCAAGTGCAACATGCCCGGGAAGCGAAAACGCAGTCTGCATTTCGAAGCCGGGTTGACTGTTCCAAAGCTCCCGGTTATGGTTCCAGAAAATTGGGCAGC
>JAKLFN010000427.1 GCA_022711195.1 Bacteroidota bacterium | reverse complement strand
ATAATGAAATCAGGAAAGACACCATAAACAGTTGTTGATCCATGTTCGGTTATTTCGATTTGCTTTCCTACAACCCCATCGGTCCAGCCATTATTCATCTTCAGCAGCTCTGATCCCTTTTCACTGATCACAACATCATTTACGGCGGTACTGCCGTGAGAGAAATTTTGCCCTGCCGATACCTTAATACCCAGAATCGAAAGGAAATTCTCGTCTGCCTGGTAAAAATCTGCGAGGTTAAACAACTCTCTTTGCCCGTCCTGTGATCTGACATTATTTCCGGACGCACCGTTCAGAGGCAGACTGTAACCCAGGCCGACCTTTTCCACTTCAGGCATAGCCCTTAACTCATTCAGGACGGTCGAAAGCTTGCTTCCGTCCATTCCGGTTGTCGATCCGTGATATACACCATCTACAATGTACCCGTGATCTGCATTCTTCATCCTGCCGAATTGCATGGTAACAAAGATCATCAGGGTTAGGATGAACGAAGCGCCTGCAAACTGAACCGAGAGCAACGCCAGTTTCCATCTGTTGTTTTTCTGCCTGTATGTACGGAATACGGTTGCCACCGGTATGCGTGAGAAGAACCTTCCAGGGAGCCACCCGGTGATAATTACAAGCAAGATAACTATTGCAAGCAATGGCACAATAACATAAGGGTTAAGCACAGCAGCGATACTGTGCCCGAGCTGTGATTCGATCATCGGTTTCAATGAAGCAATGATCAGAACAGATCCTGCCATCGATATTAAGAAAATTATCAGGGTTTCGATGAAGACAATGAACTGCAATTTCTCAGCCTGTGCACCGAAGGTCTTATGGATGGCTGATGACCTGGCCCTTGTTACAAGTGCGCTCAGGGTCAGCAGAATATAATTCATCAGCGAAACGAAGAGCACTGCAAATGCTATTGTGCTGAGAATGATAATCATATCCTTCATATTGCCTGAATATATTCTCCTGATTGGCAAAAACGAATACTTCAGAACACTTCCTCCATATTCCTCTTCCTTTCTAACGATATCCTGGTGCACCTCCTGCATTTTCCGTACGGCGGGAGCAAGACTTTCAGGGCTTACTCCGGGTTCAAGCTTCACACAGGTATAATACCTGTCATTTCCCATCCAGTTATCTGTTC
Source organism: Bacteroidota bacterium (assembly GCA_022711195.1). The sequence goes on along the minus strand of JAKLFN010000427.1, from coordinate 425 downwards.
CATCCCAGGTAAAATGCTTTGTTGAAACCATCGAGATGAGTATATCAAATTGATAGTTGGTATTCTCAGGCAGGTCTTTGAATACCCCGTCAATTGTCAGTTTCTTGTCAGGATACCTCTTCAGGGTGATCACCTTCCCTATTACTTCGCCGCCGATAGCCCCGGCAATTTTTTCTGAGACCATGCAGGAGAGTGGTGCTTTTAAAATCTCATCCGGATTTCCTCTGACGACGCGCCGGGGAAGAACATCGAAAAGATATTCGTCGCTCAGTGAGACCTTTGCTTCATAGCTGTTAAGGTCTTCCGTATAGAAAACATTTGTGCCGATAGAGTTCAGGCGACAGGCTGCTTCAATGCCGGGGACCTCAGCCTTCAGCCCCGGGCCGATGGCACCACTGACCCTCGGGTAGCTCATCAGTTTCTCC
>JAKLFN010000426.1 GCA_022711195.1 Bacteroidota bacterium | reverse complement strand
AAGGCGGGAGGAAAGCCCGGTTTTTCCGGCGGGATAATCCGGAACCATAATTTCACTACTTCGTTTTCATTTTTTTCCTGGATCTTCGTCAATCCTTCAGCAACAGAAATTGAAGTCAGGGAGATTGTGAACCACGAACTGGTGCACATCAGGCAGAGGCACTGGATAGACCTTGCCCTTGTCTGGATGCTCTGTGTTTTTCAATGGTTCAATCCTCTGGCCTGGTTTTATTCCAGGCTGATAAGGCAGAATCATGAATTTATTGCTGATGAGGCGGCGCTGCAGCAAACCGACGATCCGGCAGTATACAGGGCTACTCTTCTTAATCAGGCTGCAGGCGCTCAGCTTGTCGTCCTGGTGAATTCATTCAACTATTCACTTACTAAAAAGAGATTTGAGATGATGAAAAATATAATCAGTTCACCATACAGGAAGCTGAAGATATTAACAATACTTCCTGTATTTGCACTTGTGCTGTTCGCATTTTCAGAACCAGAATACAGTTATGGAGATACAGAAACAGTCAAGTCAGCAACAGGCACAATTCAGGATAAAACAGTAAAAGGAACTGCTTTTCAGTCTGATAGCCGTAAGCCCATGGAGAATGTAATTGTAATCCTGAAAGGTACTACAATAGGTACTACTACAGATGCGAACGGACGATTTAAGCTTGAAAAAGTGCCTGAGGACGGAGCCCTTGTTGTTACACATGTCGGATACAAATCGAAGGTTATCAAACCAGTATTTGGCAGGGATATGGAAATACCTATGGAGAGGGATACAATAGACTATGGATATTTTATCGATCCCGCTGCTCCGCCACCTCCACCTCCACCCCCGCCTTCCGGGAGTGTTAAGAAAGAACCGGTTGTACTGCCTTTAATGCTTGACACAAAAGGAGATGCGATGATTACGAAGGACAAGCGACTTGTGATCAAATCCGCCAGTGCTGATAAACTGCTGACTCTGTTCGACGGGAGGCTCGTGGATCTTTCAAAGCAGAGCCTTGAGCCTGAAAAAATCAAGTCGATCGGGTTTTACAGGGATGGTACCGGGGAAAGGGAATTTGGAGAATACGGGAAGCAGGATCTGATTGTAATAATATCAAGAAAACCTGGTGTTGAGAGCGAAACAAACAAGCCCGGATATTATGAGGTATTTAAAACACCTCCCGCCGGGAATGAAAATATTCCCTTTGTAGTTGTTGAGGAGATGCCGGAGTTCCCCGGAGGAAAAAAGGGCCTTCTGGACTGGATAAATCAAAATATAAGGTACCCGGAAGCTGCCCGGCAGCAGAAAATTGAAGGAAAGGTTGTCCTCAGGCTGGTTGTGTACTCAACTGGCAAGGTGGGAGAGATCTCTGTCCTCAGATCTGATAATGCAGTTTTCAACGAAGAAGCTTTAAGAATCGCTGGTATAATGCCCGACTGGAAACCAGGCAGCCAGAACGGGAAGAAGGTAGATGTTTATTACATGATACCTGTGGAATTCAAGCTCAGGTAGATGTAAAGGCGCACGATGCAAGGCACACGGCGCAGGGCGTAAGTCTGACAGCAATCAGGTCAAACAGGGACACAGAGAACAAGATAT
>JAKLFN010000425.1 GCA_022711195.1 Bacteroidota bacterium | reverse complement strand
GACATAGTGGTTAAGGTCGATAATGTGGCTGTCGGTTCAGCTTCAGAGCTTCAGGCAGAGGTTGGAAAACGCAGGCCCGGAGATAAGGTGACTGTTTCGTACTACAGGAATGGAAAGCTCAGCAGTGTGCCGTTAACATTGAAGAACGTTGCAGGAAGCACTGCTGTTGTTACACCCGGAATGGGGATTGGCACGGCCTTTGGGGCAAGGTTCCAGACCCTCAGCGATTCAGAAAAGAGATCACTGCGTACCGAAAGCGGGGTCAAAGTAACTGAAGTAGGCGACGGCTGGTTCAAGGATCAGGGTGTCAGGAAGGGAACTATAATCATTAATGTTAACGGCAAAAAGGTTAATAACGCAGAAGATATTAGACAAGCTGCCGATAATAATGAGAAATCTCTTAAATCGGTTGAAGGTTTCACTCCTGATGGCAGGTATTTCAATTTCAGATTCGGGAGCTGACCATTCGAACAAGGTATATTGTTGCTAATCAGTGATATATGATAATATATCCTGGTTGAGCAACAATTCCTGTTTTATTTTGTTATTACCTGTATTAGTATTATCTTTGCAAAAATTTTTCCAGGCGGATGAGACAACTAAAGATTACCAAATCCATAACAAACCGGGAGAGCGCTTCGCTCGACAAGTATTTGCAGGAGATTGGTAAAGAAGAGTTGATATCGGTTGAAGAAGAAGTTGAGCTTGCCCAGAGGATCAAAAAAGGCGACAGGACAGCACTTGAAAAGCTGACAAAAGCAAATCTGCGTTTTGTTGTTTCTGTAGCCAAGCAGTATCAGAACCAGGGATTGAGTCTTCCGGACCTTATCAATGAAGGGAATCTGGGCCTTATTAAGGCTGCAGAGAAGTTCGATGAAACAAGAGGTTTTAAATTCATCTCATATGCTGTATGGTGGATCCGTCAGTCTATCCTGCAGGCCCTCGCTGAACAATCCAGGATTGTCAGGCTCCCGCTTAACCAGGTAGGCTCGCTGAACAAGATAAACAAAGCCTTCTCGAAGTTTGAACAGGAGAATGAGCGTACCCCTTCACCTGAAGAGCTTGCCGAGGTGCTTGAGCTTCCCAAGGAAAAGGTTACAGATACTCTTAAAGTTTCAGGAAGGCATGTTTCTGTCGACGCTCCTTTCATTGAAGGAGAAGACAACAGCCTGCTCGACGTGCTCACAAACTCCGATTCCCCGGTAGCCGATAAGCTGCTGATGGATGAATCACTTTCACGTGAGATATACAGGGCTCTCGCCACACTTACTGAACGTGAAAGAGATATAATACGTTATTTTTTCGGTATCGGTTGCCAGGAAATGACACTGGAAGAAATAGGAGAGAAGTTCGGGCTCACACGTGAGAGAGTCCGGCAGATAAAGGAAAAAGCCATAAGAAGGCTCAGGCATACCTCAAGGAGCCGTCTGCTGAAAGGATATTTAGGATAACTACCATCCATTCAAACTAAAAATGAGCCCCGGGGAGAGGCTCATTTTTTTTGATGCCTGCGATAGGTCTCGCAGGCCGGGGGAAAAACTCAACAATACTTTCAATATTAACCAGGTAATTTTAACCAACCATTACCTGACCGAAATTAAATAAAAGAAATCCTTTTATTTTTGATTAGTCAACAAACACCCCTGTTTATCCAACAAAA
>JAKLFN010000424.1 GCA_022711195.1 Bacteroidota bacterium | reverse complement strand
AACCGTCAGCCTGAATTATTCAACATTCGGATGGAACCTTATCGGAAACTCCCTCACCTGCGGGTTGAACTGGGACCTTGTATCTTTCACCGGACAGGTTGACCATTCTGTTTCTTTCATAAAAGACTATGTGGAATACTACTATATCCAGAACGGACCCGGCGTTCCCGATGGAACTTCCGGTCATATTCCGCCGCTCCAGGGATTCTTTGTCCAGGCTCTTGAATCAGGCGCCTCAATTAATTTTTCAGGTGCAAAGGAACATAATACTGTTGCATATTACAAAGGCGCCGGAAGTAAAAATGACAAGGGTAACGACCTCTCGTTAATAAGACTTTCGCTTGCGAAGGATGAAAGCAGCGACGAAACGGTTGTCTGGTTCATGGAAGAAGCCACTATGGGCTACGACTACAGGTTCGATGCCGAGAAATGGTATTCGGAAGGTACCCGTCCGCAGATATATTCCGTTCTGACGGGCAGGGAGTACGCCATCAACGGCATACCACTCCCGGAGACAACAGCTGAGATACCCCTGGGACTGTGGATTCCGGAAGCGGGTTCATATACAATAAGCCTTATGGAACTGGATAATATAGGCGATTATGATATTTACATGAAGGACCTTGTAAACAATACAAAAACAAAGCTGGACGATAGTTACCGGTTTACCTTCACGGCTCCTGCAGGCGCCGTTAAAGGACGCTTTGTAATTGCAATGGAGAACAGGACCACCGGTACAGAGGAATGGAAGATTTCAGAAAATCCCTTCAGGGTATATGGTTCATTCGGCTTCATAAACATCGAGCTGCAGGATGAAGCATGGGAAGGCAAACAGGGATCGGTCAGGGTAGTTGACCTGTCAGGAAGGACTCTGATCGACTCCAGGGATGAGATCTTCAGCATGACCTCATTACTAAGGCTTCCGATGGAAAGCCGGAAAGGCATCTATATTGTGGAGATCAATTCCTTCCCTCAGAGATATGTTACAAGGGTTGTCATGAAATGAAAAAAAACATAACTTTGAAAAGGATGAGACTAATAGTAACCTGCATTATACAGGTCTGAACCGATGCCAGACAAAAAAAGATACATAAGGCCCGAAATTGTCAGGGTTGATCTTGACCGGTCGATAACCCTGATGATGAAGAGCGCTCCGATGCCCCCGATGCCCAGGGGTGACGGCAGCAAGGGAACGGATACGCCTTTCAGCAGTCCGTTCGAAAACAAGCCTTTCAACTGATTAAAAAAAAGGCCGGTATCAGAAACCGGCCTTTTTTCTTACACTAATTTTGAGTATAGCCTGACGACAGGGCAAAAGTTTTCTCGTGAAATACCATTTTGCTTTTCTCCCGCCTTGGGTAACGCGACCTGGGCTGCTTCCAGTTCCTGTGAGGTCTGCTTACGAGCCTGTTGTTGGTCGTGAATCCTGAATAACCATGCCTGGAACACGAAGATGTGAACGACGATATGGCAATGAGCGCCGCCAGCAGAAGAAAGGAATTCTTCAAAAACCTGCCCATTTTAACTTAATTTGATTCCTGCTCTATGTAAAGAACGGGAAAAGCGGCCTGATAGTGCATGATCCGGTTCCTGCCTCCGGATCAATTAAAATATTTGCCGTTACATCCCGTTGAAATTGAAAGGATTTTCTTAAAATTGTCCATCCTCAGTTATTCATGATCAGGAAAACCCCGATAGCGG
>JAKLFN010000423.1 GCA_022711195.1 Bacteroidota bacterium | reverse complement strand
GCTTTTCGAGGCATCAGCTAAGATAGGAGAGGCATCATATAAAAACTATCGGCTGCAGAGGCACTATTACCTCTTCGGTTCATACTTTTTTGAACTAAATTCGCAGACTGAAATTGAACCCTCTGTACTCTTCAGGATGACAGAAGAGATAAGGCCGCAGGCCGATATTGGTGTGACCTATATTTATAAAAAAGCCTTCTGGGCGGGCCTTACCTACCGCACAAGCGGATCGCTAATTGCAAACCTGGGAATTAAGTATCAGAATGTTTTCATAGGATATGCTTTCGATTTCACCCTGTCGGAGATTCAACAGGTTACCTATGGGACCCATGAGATAACCATGGCCCTTAAGTTCGGCGACAGCGCAAGGAAATACCGCTGGCTCGACAGGTATTAATCTAAGCTTTCTTCCGGAGAATATATACCAGTGAACTCGATCTTTTCAGGTCGAACATAGACCGTATCCAGAACCATTTTCCCATAATTGCCCCGGTCAGGAAGTGTAACCGCGAACCCCTGTATTTTTCACTTAATATTGATATATAGAAAACGTCGAGAGGAAGGCTCCTGACTTTAATTAACCCGAACCCATTTTTACGGGCAAAGATCTGAAAAGTATATGGTGAGAAATGCCACAAATGCCGCGGGACATCCCAGGCTGCCCAGAATTTCCGGTAATGACCGGCATCAAATGAGTTGCAGTTCGGAAGCGCTGTAATACATATCCCCCCGGCTTTGAGCATACGGCTGATCTCTGAAAAATATGCGTATGGATCTTCAAAATGCTCGAGGACATGCCAGAGAGTTATGCAGTCAAAGCCGGCTGATGGGAGCGACGAGATATTTTTGGGATCAATGATCTCAAGGCCGAATTTTTTTGTTGCATAATCAGCCGCATTCCTGTTTATCTCTATTCCCCTGACATTCCATCCCTTCCTCTTCATTTTATTAAGCAGATGTCCTGTTCCGCAGCCTATATCCAGCAGGGATCCGCTTTTTAAGCCGGTATGCTTTTCAATGATCTTCTGCTTCCTCCCGAGCATAAAATCCCTCGAAATCCTGTATAAGTAACTTGTGATTCCTTTTGCAGAATCGTTATGAGAAAGGTACTGATCAGAGGCATAATAGCGCCCTGCTGCTGATTCTGCAGGATGTTCCTGGGTAAAAATAAAACTGCAGTCGCGGCAGCGGAAAAGGCTGAATGGTTCTGCAGTCAGGAAAAAATCGTTAGTCTGAATATGAAGACTGATATTTCCTGAGCCGCACAGAGGGCATGCAGTATAGAGGCTCATAGAACTATTTTTTCATAAATTTCATTGCCCCATAACCTGCAAGCAGAAGAATAAGCAGGAGTGAACTGGCAAGCGATATCCTGTTACCGTTTTTGTACGATGAGGGATCGAACAGGAATCTCACCTCATGGTCGCCACCGGGAAGTACCATTGCCCTGAGGACATAGTCGGCCCTGAAGTGTTCACTTTCCTTACCGTCGATAAAGGCTTTCCATCCCGACGGATAATATATTTCAGAGAATACAGCCAGTCTTTCGCCTTTTGCCGAATAACGGTAAACGAGTTCATTTGAACGGACGCTTTCAAGTTCTATTTTGTCGCCCTCTTCAAGCGTGTATTTCGGAGCGGTGACCAGATCCCCGAATTTCATATCAATTACTGCCTCCCGTGCGGGGTCAATTGAAAGAAGTGCTGCAAGTTCTGCATTTGCATTTT
>JAKLFN010000422.1 GCA_022711195.1 Bacteroidota bacterium | reverse complement strand
GGATTGAATGACAGCACTGATCCTGCTTTGATCGCTGTATGAAGCAGATCATTTGTAGATATATCGGAAGTAGTTTTAAGGCGTACAAGGCTCTTATTATTTTCAAACTTCCTGTTGAGGATTGAATAATGTGAGTTCCCCTCAATTGTAATATTGCCTTCGAACACTAGGTCGTATTCATTAGCAGCCCACTTTCCCCTGATCTCATTCACACTGCCCTGGAGTATTGTTTTAGCCTTGTTTATAAGGGTTATGTCATCGCACAGCTCCTCGACCGATTCCATGTTGTGCGTTGAGAAGATAATTGTGGCGCCTCTTTCCCTGAGGAAAAGGATCTCATTCTTTATCAGATTCGCATTTACAGGGTCGAACCCTGTAAATGGTTCATCGAAGATCAGCAGTTTTGGTTCGTGAAGGACTGTTGTTATAAACTGGACTTTCTGGGCCATTCCCTTTGACAGTTCCTCGACCTTCTTGCCCCACCAGTCGATTATGTCAAGTTTTTTGAACCAGTACTTCAGTCTGCGCATAGCTTCCTGCTTTGAGAGGCCTTTAAGCTGGGCGAAGTACAGAGCCTGTTCTCCAACCTTCATTTTTTTATACAAGCCTCTTTCTTCGGGAAGATATCCAATTAGCTGAACATCTTCAGGGCGGAGTTTCTTCCCGTCAAGAAATAATTCACCGGTATCAGGACCTGTGATCTGGTTTATTATCCTTATCAGGGTTGTTTTGCCGGCGCCGTTCGGACCAAGCAAACCATAAATGCTTTGTTTGGGCACGGCAATACTTACATTATCCAGAGCCAGCTGATTACCATACTGCTTGGATACATTTGTTGCTTCGAAAAGAGCCATTAAGAGTATTATTTAACGATGATTTATTACCTGTAAATATATTAAAAGTAAGTCTTACTCAAAATAGCCCCTCATTCTTTCAAAAAAGCCCTTGTCATTTTTATCGGGGTCCGGTGTGAATGAATCAGATTCTTTGAATTTCTCAAAAACCTTAAGTTCTTCGCGGTTAAGATTTTTAGGTATCCATACATTCACATTAACAAGAAGATCACCGCGGCCATATCCGTTCACTTCGGGGAGTCCTTTACCCCTGAGCCGCAATATTCTGCCCGGTTGTGTGCCGGGTTCTATCTTTATTTTAACATTTGTATCAACAGTTGGTATTTCAACATGAGTTCCGAGAACTGCATCAGGGATGCTAATGAACAGGTTGTATATCAGGTCATTACCCTCTCTGATAAGTTCAGGATGTTCATCTTCGTCAATTACAACAAGAAGATCACCGTTAATGCCTCCTCTTCGGGGAGCATTGCCTTTTCCTGAAACCGACATCTGCATTCCCTTGCTTACTCCGGCAGGAATGTTGATCTTAATAACCTCTTCCTTCTGAACAATACCTTCGCCATAGCATGAGGTGCATTTTTTGGTGATTGTTTTTCCCTCGCCTCCGCAGGCAGGACAGACCGAAGTTGTCTGCATCTGTCCGAGCATTGTATTTGTTATGCGTGTGACATGTCCCGAACCATGGCAGGTGGAACAGTCTGAAACACTTGATGAATCTGCAGCTCCTGTACCGCCGCAGGTATCGCATGTAGTATATTTTGAGACTTTGATCTTTTTCTCACAGCCGGCAGCAATCTCCTGAAGGTTGAGCTTTACTTTCACCCTCAGGTTTGTTCCCTTGTTCACTCTTTTTCCCCTGCGGGCTCCGCCGAATGCACCGAAGCC
>JAKLFN010000421.1 GCA_022711195.1 Bacteroidota bacterium | reverse complement strand
CCTTTCACTGCGCGAGAAAAGAGGACTTGCATATAATGTCGAGTCAAGCTTTAATGCCTATAACGACACGGGTATCTTCTCTATCTACTTCGGCACCGACGCACAGAATCTTGAGAAGAGCATTTCAATCACTCACTCCGAACTGAACAAGCTCAGGACGACACAATTGGGAACTGTTCAGCTCAGTAAAGCCAGGAACCAGGTAAAAGGATATCTCGCCAGGGGATTTGAGCATCATGAAAGCCTTATGCTGAGCATGGGGAAAAGCCTGCTCGTAGCAGACAGAATAGATACGCTTGAGGAACTCTGCAGAAAAATCGATAACGTCTCTGCATCGGAGATCCTTGAAATATCCAATGAAGTCTTTGAGCCATCGAGGCTCTCTATGCTGATATACAAATGATCATGAACAAGTGGATCGAACAATACCTTCGCGACTATTCCACACCTGAAGATCCCCTTCTTGAAGACCTTTACAGGCAGACACATATCAGGTTCGTTAATCCCAATATGTCAACCGGCCACCTCCAGGGAATGATCCTTCAATTCCTTTCCATGATGATAAAACCCGAAACAATTCTGGAGATCGGAACATATACGGGCTATTCGGCAATTTGCCTGGCAAAAGGACTAAAGCCGGGAGGGAAGCTGTACACCATCGAGATAAATGATGAGTTGAAGGAGTTCAGCAGTTCCTGGTTCCGGAAAGCCGGCCTGCAGGAATCGATTGTCCAGCTGACAGGAAGGGCGCAGGATATCATCCCCGGACTTGACTCAGGCTTCGACCTTGCATATATCGACGGTGATAAACGCGAATACAGCGAATACTATAAGATTATTATACGTAAAATGAAGCCCGGAGGTTTCATATTTGCCGATAATATTCTCTGGGGAGAGAAGGTTCTGGAAAAGAATTCCAGGGATCCCCAGACAAGAGGGATCATTGAGTTCAACGAAATGATTCAACTCCAAAAAGACATAGAAAAGGTGATACTTCCTTTAAGAGATGGCCTTATGCTTATCAGAAAAATATAGCAAGACCTGCACGACAAAAACATGGTATAATTTTTGTACAGGAGAAAGAAAATATTCCCATGAAATCACTCATAATAACCATTTTCAGCTTTTTTGTGATAGTGACTGCAGGAGCACAGGCTTCAAGGACTGATGTTCTGAACGATCTCGAAAAGAACGCTTCTGCAACCCAGGAGCTGAAGCTTACCGCCACAACAAGGTCATCAACACGCCTCTTCAGGGAAAAAGACGACCTCACAACCGTAATCCTGATAATACCAAAGGGAACACCGGTCGATGTAATCGGATCGGACACCACATATTTCCATGTTTTATTCGAGGAATATGATGGCTATATCCTCAGGCGTCATACCATTCTCAATGAACCTGCAGTGGTGTCAGAGCCCGTTGTCCGCAGGAGTGAACCTGTTGCTCAGGAGAGTAACCCGGTTGTTCAGCAGAATAGCAGGCAGAGCCGGTTTACCTATCTTGAGAATAAATATGGAACTGCTATTGCTGCAAAGCTTAGTTCAGGCAAGATATGGAAAGGAATGAACTCCGAAATGATAACCGACAGCTGGGGAAAACCACCCAGGATCAACAGGGTTATCAGCGGAAACATTGTCAAGGAAGAATGGATATATACAAACTCCTGGTTATATCTCGAAGATGACGTTCTCATCGAATGGGGACCTGTAAGAAAATAACACCTGAAAAATCCTGAATAATTTGCTAAATTGGTTCCTGATTCATCTTTAACCTG
>JAKLFN010000420.1 GCA_022711195.1 Bacteroidota bacterium | reverse complement strand
TTACAAAATTGAGATTATTCTCCCCTGCTTCCACTTCCACAGGATCCTCTTCGTCCAGGTCGCGCATCTGTGCAAGATCAGGGTGACGAAAAAGTGAATTGTCGTCGAGAATAACTTTCGAATCAACGGCAAGTATCCTGTTATCGCTTGTCTTCAAAACAGGATTGATCTCAAGAAGCTGTGCATCGCAACCTTTGAAGGCATCATAGAGTCCTTTCAGAAACCGCAGCATATTCCTATGCGCATCTCCCGACAGTCCCAGGTTAAATGCAATTATGCGGCACTGGAAATCCTGGAGCCCGAAGCCGGGGTCAATTACTTCAGTGAAGATCCTGCCGGGATTCTTCTCTGCAACCTCTTCAATCGACATGCCTCCGTCGGGAGAATAGATCATTTTATACCTGCTTATATTACGGTCGAGAAGGATGCTGATATAAAATTCCCGTGGGTCTGATTCACCTTTATAATATACATCCTGTGCAATAAGAACTCTTCTGACTTTTTTGCCTGCAGGACCTGTCTGTGGAGTTACCAGTGTCATACCTATCATTTGAGAGGCCAGGGTCCCGGCCTCTTCAATCGATTTTGCGACTTTCACGCCGCCTCCTTTTCCTCTTCCACCGGCATGTATCTGTGCCTTAACAACGAAATATTCTGTACCTGTTTTTTCTCTCAGCTGGCGGGCAACGATCATTGCCTGTTCAGGAGTTTCGGCAACAAAGCCCTCCTGAATATCGACATTATATGCTTTCAGAATCGATTTTCCCTGGAATTCGTGTATATTCATATTCCTGAGTTTTTGAGATTAATAATCTTTCCTGGATCGTGCTGGTTACAAAATACAATATTAAAAAGATTTTTTATCTATTTTCGTGACAAAAAAGATGCGTAAACTTCAGAACAGGGAACTTGGGAGAAAGAGCATCGACAGCTTCAGGAAATCGGAGAAATCGCCTTTTGTAATTGTCCTCGATAACATCAGGAGCCACAGCAATGTAGGATCGGTTTTTCGTACTGCAGATGCTTTTCTTACAGGTTGCATATACCTGTGCGGTATTACCGGCAGGCCGCCACACCGTGAGATCAGTAAAACGGCATTAGGCGCAACAGAATCTGTTGAATGGAAGTATTTCGCACATACTGCCGAGGCGGTGGAAGAGCTTAAATCAAAAGGATACAGGATTATTGGCATAGAACAGGCAGAAGGATCAATAAAACTTGACGATTTTGTACCGGAACCCGGAACGGGATATGCACTGGTCTTCGGGCATGAAGTCAACGGTGTCGACCAGGCGATCATTAACGAATGTGATTATGTGATCGAGATCCCGCAGTTCGGCACCAAGCATTCATTCAACATAGCGGTAAGCGCAGGAATAGTGTTGTGGGAGCTGAATAAAACCTCTTCCCCCCTCCCCCCTTCTCCCAAGAGAAAAGGGGGTGTTTAATTGCCTGATATAAAAGCCCCTCCCTTTTAGGGGAGAGCCTGTCCCGCTTCAGCGGGAGGTTTGGGGAGAGGCAAAAAAAGGAGGGTGCCCCATTGTGAGACACCCCCTTCATAAATTCCTTCTAATTTTAATTACTGAACTGTCGATTTAAAGGTGTCGTCATTCCAGAACTTTGCAAGTTCAAGGTCTGTTTTTGCATAAGCTTTCCATGAAGCGTCGATACCGGCAGCTTCACGCAATCCGTTCAGCATATAATTCCTGTCGTCGAGGCGTGCACCGACAACTGCCTTGAGGTAAGGAGCTCTTCCTTTGCAGTTTTCAGTCATTCCGTCGAGGGTTATCTTAG
>JAKLFN010000042.1 GCA_022711195.1 Bacteroidota bacterium | reverse complement strand
GAGGTACATATTATCGAACCCGGCAATTGTAGATTTAAGAACCGGAAGGCCAAAGGCCATGTAATCAAAGATATATCCCATCCTGAACCAGACCCAGAACATGTCGAGAGCAGCAATTCCCAGGAGAAGCAGGAAGGTAATTGCCTGGTTCCTTATGAGCGACATAAGCATAAAAGCAAGGCCAAGGCTGAAAAGGATCGTTGGCACACAGATTATCAGTAAATATGAGAGGTAAGCCATCAGGTCAACGGTCATGCTTTTCGAAATGATGTTTATGACCAGCCCGATCAGCAGAATGATTATATCGAGCCCGATAAAGAGCCTCAGCACTCCCAGTGTTTTTCCCGACACATACTCAAAGTTTGACATCGACCGGGTATAGAGAACCTCATTGGTATCGACCTTCTTATCTCTTTTCAGGAAATCGGATGCGAGGAAAATAACAACGATCGATTGTGCAATATTCAGCAGGAAGAGGTTTACCAGGGGAAGTGTAGCAGGATTCGAAACGAAAGACCAGCTCTCATCACCGACAGGAGAGAAAATGCCGATATTCATAAAAGTGAAGATCACAAGAGCTGAAATTGAGAAGAGCCTGAAGAACCAGCTTCTGCGGAGTGTTGTCGCCTCGTACCTGGCGACTGTTCTTATATTGTGAAGTATTGTCATGGCCTGATGAAGTGGTTATTCAATTAGATCAGTATGCATTTTATGTTCCATGAAGTAGACATAGGCATGTTCTATATTCGGGATTATAGCCTCTGAATCATACTCCGGGGTCTCATCTGACACTACCTGAACCTCCCATCCCTCATTAACGGGAATAGTAGAGATGACATTGTATTTCTCCTTAGCCTTGTCATATTCATATTGAGAGAGGACCATTCTGAATACATGTCCCTCGGCATGCCTGACAAGTTCTTCAGGTGAACCCGAAAAAACTACCTCTCCCTTGTTCAGCAAGGCCATTCCCTGGCATGTTGAAGAGATATCACCGACGATATGTGTTGAAAGAATTATAGTTACGTCATTCTGGGTAAGCTGTGAAAGGATGTTCCTGAACCTTATTCTCTCATCAGGATCAAGACCTGTCGTAGGCTCATCGACCACAATGATCCTGGGATTTCCAATAAGAGCCTGGGCGATGCCCAGCCTTCTTTTCATTCCTCCCGACAACCTGTTTGCCTTACGGTCACGGACTTCGAGAAGGCCTACCTGGTCGAGAAGCCTGTCGACCTCGGCAAGTCTTTCCTTCCTGTTCTTCAACCCGGCAAGGGAACCTGAGTAATCGAGGAACTCCCATGTCTTAAGTGCTGTAAAGAACCTGAAGTCCTGGGGCAGGTACCCAAGAACACTTCTTAGCTCCTTTCTGTACTTCTGGATATCCTTTCCCTCAAAGAGAACCACTCCCGAGGAAGGTTTCATGAGAGTGACAAGTATTCTCATCAGGCTTGATTTGCCGGCACCATTTGGCCCTAACAGCCCGAACATGCCGTTCCCGAATTCGAGGTTTATATCCTTAAGTGCCCTGTTACCATTGGGATATACCTTGTTCAGCCCGCGGATTTCGATGTTCATAGAATAGAGTATGTAGGTCTGGTCTTAAATCATTCGACAAGTAAAAGACGTCATTTATTTCAATTGTTGCACAAAAGTATGTTAAAAACAAATTATACTTTTGTATCTTAAGTTAAAATGCAGTTGGGATACAGTACAAACAAGAGGAAGATCATCAACGATCCGGTTTACGGTTTCATCAGCATTCCGGGTGAATTTATATTTGATCTTATTGAGCATCAATGGTTTCAACGTCTTCGTAATATCAGGCAGCTGGGCCTCACCAGCTTTGTATATCCCGGCGCAAACCACAGCAGATTTCAGCACTGCCTGGGCGCTCTTCACCTGATGGATCAGGCAATCAGGACGCTGCGGAGCAAAAATATCAACATTTCGCCGGAGGAGGAAGAAGCTGTATTGATAGCAATTTTGCTTCACGATGCCGGCCATGGTCCTTTTTCACATGCACTTGAGAATTCAATAATCAGTGGAATATCACACGAAGATATCTCGCTTCTTCTGATGAACCTGCTCAACGAAGAATATAAAGGCAGGCTCTCACTGGCAATAAGCATGTTCAGAGGAACCTACGAAAGAAGGTTCTTTCATGAACTTATTGCAGGACAGATAGATATGGATCGCCTCGATTATCTCAGGCGCGACAGCTTTTTTACGGGGGTTATTGAGGGATCGGTAGGCTCTGACAGGATAATACGGATGCTTAATGTAGTCGGCGACAGGCTGGTTGTTGATGAAAAGGGGATCTATTCGCTCGAAAAATTCCTTATCGCACGCAGGCTGATGTACTGGCAGGTATATATGCATAAAACCGTTCTTTCATCCGAAAGCCTTCTTGTAAGGATACTTCGGAGGGCCAAAGAACTGGCAGGCGCCGGATACGATCTGTATGCAACACCCGCCCTCAGGTTCTTCCTTTATAATAAGCTGGGACCCGACGACCTTCTCAGGAATGGTAAGTTCACTCCCGGGATACTGGCTTCAAACTTTACACGCCTGGATGATTCCGACATTCTTGTTTCGACGAAATACTGGGCCGACGAGTCTGATCATATTCTTTCCGACCTTGCCCGTCGTCTGACAAAAAGGGATCTCTTAGCAATAGAATTGCAGAATGAGCCGTTTCAGGTAGAAAGAGTTGCAGCATTGGGCAGGAAAGCAAGTACATTGATGAATTTGTCTCCCGGGGAAGCTGATTATTATGTCTATACAGGCACCATAACAAACCTTGCATATACACCCGATATGCCTGAAGTGACTATACTTCTTAAAACTGGCAGCACTGCCGAAATATCGGCTGTGTCAGATATGTTCGATCACAGGTTTATCTCAGAACGCGTAACCAAATATTTTCTTTGCTTTCCCAAGGAATGCAGACATTAAAAACAATAAATTATGGAATTTACAGCAGCAACAATAGCAGGTTTCCTTCAGGGTGAAGTTGAAGGAGATCCGGGAATTAAAGTGAATAATATTGCAAAGATCGAAGAGGGATTCCCCGGGGCGCTTTCCTTCCTGGCAAATCCGAAATACGAACATTATATATATAACACGAAATCGTCGATAGTCATTGTAAATAAAACTTTTGTCCCTTCTGCAAAGATCGATGCCACATTGATAAGAGTTGAAAATGCATACGAGGCTTTTGCATCACTGCTTCGCCTTGTCGACCAGGCCCGTCCGCGAAAAAAAGGAATTCATCCGACAGCAGTAATAGAACCATCTGCAAAGATCGGGAAGGATGTGTACATCGGCGCGTATGCATATATCGGAGACAATTGCACGATAGGGGATAACTGCTCTGTTTACCCGCATGTTTTTATCGGCGATAATACAACGATAGGGAAAAACTGCACACTTAATCCGGGTGTAAAAATATATCATGAATGTGTTCTTGGGGAGGGATGTACAATCCATGCAGGGAGTGTAATAGGAAGCGATGGCTTTGGGTTCGCACCGCAATCGGAGACTGAATTTATGAAGATCCCGCAACTTGGCAACGTCGTCCTTGAGGACCATGTTGAAATAGGAGCAAATGTGGCAATCGACAGGGCAACGATGGGTTCAACAATAATTCGCAGAGGTGTAAAGCTTGATAACCTGATACAGATAGGACATAACGTTGAAATAGGAGAAAATACAGTTATGGCAGGGCAGACAGGTATTGCCGGTTCCACAAAAGTAGGGAAAAACTGTATGTTTGCCGGCCAGGTAGGCATTGCCGGACACCTGAAAATAGCTGATGGAACAAAAATAGGAGCCAAGGCAGGTGTTCCCGGTGACGTCAAAAAAGAAAATTCAATTCTTCTCGGACTACCTGCTATCGATCATATGGATTTTCTTAAATCATCGGTGATCTTCAGGAAATTACCCGACCTGAAAACCCGGGTCGATAATATTGAAAAGGACATTAAAGCAATGAAAAACAAATAGACTATCATTCTGGTCTAAAGGAAATTGACTGGCATTAATAGAGTTAAAGGAAGTTTTCATAGGATGTTCGAAAAAATTTTGTTTTTTTGTAGCCGTTTTAAAAGTATTATATAAATGAGTGAGAAGCAGAGGACACTTGCCAGGGAGATAACTCTAACCGGGAAAGGGTTACATACAGGAATAAATGTAAAGATGACATTCAGGCCGGCGCCGGCAAATCATGGTTACAAGTTTTGCAGAACCGACCTGCCGGGAAAGCCTGTTATCGATGCACTGGCAGAACATGTTACTGATACATCGAGGGGAACAACAATAGTACAGAATAATGCTTCGGTATCTACAATTGAACATGTCCTGGCAGCTTTCCACGGACTGCAGGTCGACAATGCACTGATAGAGATCGATGGTCCTGAAGCACCTATTATGGGCGGAGCTTCTCTTGCATTTGTAAATGCAATCAAGGAAGCCGGGATAGTTGACCTGAAAGAAGAGAGGAATTACTTCACCGTAAAACAAAAAATCGCTTTTTCTGATGAGGAACATGGCGTTGACCTTATAGTATATCCCGATGACCATTTCAGTATTAATGTTCTTATTGATTATAATTCAAAGATCCTTGGAAACCAGTATGCGATCCTCGATTCGATAAAGGACTTTGAAAAGGATATCTGTAACTGTCGCACATTCGTTTTCTTCCATGAGCTGGAACCTCTTTTTAAGCTTGGACTTATCAAAGGCGGCGATCTCGATAATGCGATCGTGATCCTCGAAAAAGAGGTCGATCAGGCCGAGATAGACCGTATTGCAAAGCTTTTTAACAGGCCAGGGATAAGCACACATACTGCAGGCATACTGAATAATACCGAACTGAGGTATCCTAATGAACCTGCCCGGCATAAACTGCTTGATATAATGGGCGATCTTGCCCTGGTCGGTCATCCAATTAAAGGCAAGGTAGTTGCTACCCGGCCGGGCCATTATGCCAATACACGGCTTGCACGGCTGATGAGGCAGGAGATGAAGAAAGCACTTTCAAAGCGCGATATTCCTCAGTACGACCCGCTTCAGCCACCTGTGATGACTGTTGAGGATATAAAGAAGAAGCTTCCTCACAGGGCTCCTTTCCTTCTTGTGGATAAGATCATTCATCTCGACGAAACCAAAGTTATCGGGATCAAGAATGTTACTTTCAATGAATATTTTTTCCAGGGACACTTTCCTGATGAACCTGTAATGCCAGGTGTGCTTCTGGTTGAAGCGCTTGCCCAATCGGGTGGATTACTGGTCCTGAACGGTGTGGACGAACCAGAAAAATACTCAACATATTTCCTGAAGATCGATAAGCTTAAATTCAAGCATAAAGTTGTGCCGGGCGATACGGTTATCCTTAAAATGGAACTGATAGAGCCTATGAGAAGGGGTATCGTTTCGATGTACGGTCAGGCATATGTAGGGAACACACTTGTAGTTGAAGGTGAAATGGTTGCACAGGTTATCAAGAATAAATAACACACCAGATATTTATGATCTCAAAGTTAGCTTATATCCACCCCGATGCAAAGCTTGGCAACGAAGTTACTGTTGAGCCATTTGCATATGTTGCCGGGAATGTAACTATCGGCGATGGTACATGGATCGGTCCGAATGCCACAATAATGGACGGTGCACGCATAGGAAAAAATTGCAGGATCTTTCCGACTGCCGTAATTTCAGGGATTCCCCAGGATCTTAAATTCAAGGGCGAAGATACCACCGCCGAGCTTGGTGACAATACAACTGTCAGGGAAGCTGCAACAGTCAACAGGGGCACTGCCGCAGCTGGCAAAACTGTTGTCGGAAGCAACTGCCTGCTGATGGCTACTTCACATGTAGGTCACGATTGCAATATCGGCGACAGTTGTATTATCGGAAACGGTACCGGTCTTGCCGGTGAAGTAAAAGTGGAAGAGTGGGCAATACTCAGCGGAGGAACTCTCGTCCATCAGTTTGCAAGAATAGGTGCACATGCCTTTATCGGCGGCGGCTCTAAGATAAGGATCGATGTCCCTCCATTTGTAAAAGCCGACAGGGAACCTCTGTCATACCTTGGACTGAATACTGTCGGGCTTACCAGGAGAGGCTTCACGAAAGAGAGAATAGATGAGATCCATAATATTTACAGGGTCCTCTACCAGAATAATATGAACCTGTCACAGGCTCTTGAATACGTTGAAAAAGAATTCAAGCCTTCACCAGACAGGGATTACATAATCAGTTTTATCAGAAACTCAGAACGTGGCGTAATAAGGGCCAGGTAGGAATTCTCATTCTGTTGCCGACCAACCCTGCGCGGTAAGTTCAACTTCCGATCCATCGGCTCCGACAATATAATTTCCTGAAATTCTCTCAGTTATGTGCCCAATAGCTGTGACAGATTTTATTTTCCTGATCTGATCATAAGCCTCAAGAGGCACCGTGAAGAGAAGTTCAAAGTCGTCACCTCCGTGGAGCGCAGGGACAAGAGGATCGAGGTTCATCTCTTCAGCTGCACGTGATGTTTCATAATCGACGGGAATCTGCTGGCTGAAAATCCTGCATCCTGTTTGTGATGCCTTACATATCTGCATCAGGTCAGAAGCCAGCCCGTCAGTAATGTCGATCATCGAAGTAAAAGAGACCGGGACTGAATTGAGTTCTTCGAGGATTTTCAACGGGAGTTCGGGCTTCAACTGCCTCCCGAGTATATATTCATATCCTGAAAGATCTGGCTGAATGGTACTGTCCTGTCCGAAAATCTTTCTTTCCCTTTCAAGGATCTGAAGACCGGTATATGCTGCTCCCAGGTTGCCTGTTACGCAAATCAGGTCGTTGGGCCTGGCTCCGTTTCTCCTTACCAGCTTTTCCTTTTCAACTCTTCCCGTGGCAGTTACACTGAGCGTCAGGCCGGTAAGCGAACTTGTCGTATCACCGCCTGCAAGATCGACATGATACTTTTCGCAGGCAAGCAGTGCGCCTGAGAGTATCTCGTCAATATTTTCTGTAGTAAACCTCGAGCTGAGACCCATGCCAAGAAATATCTGCTCCGGTTTACCATTCATTGCCATGATATCCGATATTCCCCTGATTACTGTCTTGTAGCCGAGGTGTCTTAACGGAAAATATACAAGATTGAAGTGAATACCCTCAAGGAGCAGATCGGTAGAGACGAGCAGGAACGAATCACCGTTTTCGATTACTGCGGCATCGTCGCCGATTCCAAGAAATGTCGATTTATTACCGGGAACTACTCTGCCGGCAATGTGGTCGATCAGGTTTACTTTACCAGGTATAGTTTCAGGTTTTTTATTATCCGGATTTTTCATAGGAGGTTTTATTCATAAACCAGCGAAATCTGCAGGAAACTCTATTATCGCGCAGATCGTGCAGATTATTGCAGATCAGAGTTTTACTATATCCCTGCCAAAAGGGGTAAGGGCCATGTTAGTGAGCTTAAAATGCTGTAAGCCAAACGGTATTCCGATAATTGTAATACACAGCAAAACGCCGAAGATCAGATGGGTAAGGGCTATGCAAAGGCCTCCGAAGATAAGCCAGATCACATTCATAATTATATAGAGGCATCCGGAAGCTCTTGAATGAACCTTTGTACCCCTTCCAAAAGGCCACAACGTCAACAGGCCGAGCTTTAACGTCTGAATGCCAAAGGGAATCCCCACAATTGTGATCATCAGCGCAATGCTTCCAATGAGATATTCGAGTGCTATAATAAAGCCTCCGAATAACAGCCAGATAATATTTCCCAGGATACTCATAAAATATTATTCAAGGATAATGGTTTTGTCCTTCGGATACTTTACAGAATAAGTCAGGACGATCTGTTTTGTTTCCTGTGGCTTAATGTCGAGATCCCATTTTACTTGTCCTGTTTGTGCATTCAGCTTGCCGCCGGAAAGCTCGGAGGCTTCAACAGTGATGCCGCTGTTCGAAGAAACAGGTATCTGATCGTTCAGAGTTATCTTTACAGCAGTTGCTTTGTTATTTCTTATAGTTATCAGGTAGGAGAAGATGTCTGTTTTATTGGCGCCGATGACCTTTTTGCTTGTGAAATCTTTGCGTTTCTCTCTTTTTACCAGAATGCTGTTGTCAGTCCCGAGTGAAAGAGTAAGGGTGTCGGACATCTGGTTTACGTTCAGGTATGATTTACCAACAAATGTGTTCTCGAAATAGAGTGTAGCCTCTCCGCTCTGAAGGCTCTGTTTTGCCCAGTCGGTTATATTCCCGGTGAGGTATGCCAGTGGTGACATCTTTGGAACAGTAACATATTTATAGTCAGCAGGGGAGGTCGTGCGCTGTATTTCGATAGTCTGTATCTTTCCGTCGGACACAACAGAATAAGGAACTGCTATATCAAAGGTAATAGTGGTTTCTCCGACCTGTTTTTCAACAGTTATTGGTGCAGCCTCTTCAGCTTTTGCAATATCAGCTTCGGCAACAGCCATCTCCATCATAACCGGAGCCTGCGATCTTTGAACTCCAGCCGCCTTTCCCCTGATTGCATTGTATAAAACCGGGGGAGCATAATAATCTATAAACCATGGATAAAGAGTAGGAACAGTGCCTGCAATCCAGGGATTGGCATTTGAGAAGCTCAGTTTCACATTGTTCCAGTCGGCTCCAGTACTCTGGAAAACGTTTGCCTTATAGAAAATATTAACAGGTTTTGTAATATCGTCCACCCTGATATCGTATGAAGGATACCAGCCTGCATTTGAAACAACATAAGAAAAGGTCATTTTACCGGTCACAGCTTTTTCAGAGCTTATGGCAACAGAGATTTCACCAGAAGGGAGCTGTGCCTTTCCTGATTTGTCATTTATCTGCTTCTGAAGAGCGGAAATCTGTTTTTCATAATCTTTTATGATACGGTTTTTTTTGAGGACACTGACGGTTACCTGGTCCATGCTGGTTGTATAAAGATCCATCATACTCTTCAGCTGTTCGGTAGTTGCAGCATTTTGTTTTGACACAAGAATACTCCTGTTTGCTTCGAGAAAGGCTTTCTTTTCATTAAGAACGGAAATGGCTGCCTTTTCATCCTCCACTTTCAGCTGAAGCTCTTCGATCTGGTTTCTTATTGTTTTTATTTCCGGAACCTCATCGAGATTCTGGAGATAGTTGTTCTGATGGTTTACAGATAGTATCATAAAATCGCCAAAGCCCCTGACCTGGATGCTCTGGGCATCGATATAAGGAGATAGTCCGCCCAGCTTCAGAATGCTCTTCCCGGCAGGGATTTCAACATTCGATTCATGTGTCAGCTGTGCCCTGTCGGGATAGACTGTTACATGCTTAAGCCCCGCCTTAATCTCTTTCTGAGTGTCAGCCGAAGCATATAATGTTACAGCCGACAGTAATATGAAGGTGATAATAGTTTTTTTCATCTTGATACGATTTTTATCCGTGTTAAAGTTAAAGAAATTCGTGTAACAATACGATCAAGAATCGGGCCAATAAGAAAGAGGTGGTCTTATTAGGTAAAAATCCGTTACAAGCAAAGGTCACAAAGTATCAACGCAAAGAACCAAAGGGTTCTGCATCAGAATTCAGCCTAAACGTCTTTGATTTATTCTTTGTGTAGTCAGTGGTTAAGGATGTTTCAGAAATTTCCTGTTACTACTTAGTTAGTATCTGACATAATGCCCTGTAAGTTCTGAGGTTGCATACTGCAGCCATACGGTGCAAAACTCTGCACCGGTATCGTCACGGAAGCTTATTACACATGCTTCACCGTTCTGGGAAAGAGTGCAGATGTCCCTCGATGCTGTAGTGAATCCCGTGGCTTCATAGGTGAATGCGCCGGTACCAAGTCCCATCCTTTGTGAAGAGAACCATAACCAGGAGCCTGTAGTGTTGTAAAGAACGAGTTTCTTATTGGTATTATCCCAGTACAGGTAATATGCCCCTGACCCAATTGAAGCAACAGTACCCGATGTCCCACTAAAAAAGACTTTTCCATTGGTTGCTCCGTTAACAGCTCCTGTAACATTTCCTGTCACATTACCTGTGACGCTGCCTGTCAGCGCTCCGTTAAGTGTTGCTGCGGTCAGATTGCCCGAGACAGCAGCATCCCCTCCTACATTCAGTGTTTTTGACAGAGATGTTGTATTTATACCGAGTTGTTTTGTTGACAGGTCGCCATAAATAAGAGGATTTGTGCTTGAGTTGGCAATGTAAAGCTTATTGCTGCCTGTTTCACTATATCCCGCCTGGTATCCGAGGAAAACGTTATTTGTACCGGTTCTCATTGAGAATCCTGCATAAGCACCTATGATAGTGTTTCTGAAGGCATTTTCAAGATTTGTTGATGTAAAAGCACCAACCAGGGTGTTATCGTCTCCGTTAGGGTCGGGAGGGTCGTCATTGGGGCCTCCGCGTCCTGCTTCGGCTCCAATGAAAGTGTTCCTGTAACCGCCATCAAACCAATATCCTGAATTACTGCCATAAAATGCATTGTTCGATCCGGCAGCCATGGCAAAACCTGAATTTATTCCATAGTAGGAATTAAATCCTCCTGAGGTGGTGTTGTATCCGGTTCCTATCCCCACAAATGTATTGTAATAGGCTGTGGTGTTATGTCCTCCGGCATCAGGACCCAGGAACACATTACATATCCCTGAAGAATTATTTACACCCGCTCTGTGGCCGATAAAGAGATTCTTTATACCTGATGAATTGCTAAATCCTGCCCAGTTACCGGCAAAGGTGTTAAAATAACCCGTTGTATTATGGAAACCTGCACTGTCACCTATGAAGACATTATTATTTCCTGTTGTATTTGTATAGCCGGCTTTGTAACCGATAAAATAATTTTTCTTGCCAAAAGTTGTATTATATCCTGCCTGGTATCCGATAAATGAATTGTACAGACCTCCATCCTGGGGTTCCAGGTGGATACCAGCTTCCTGACCGATAAGGTAGTTTTCACTTGTCATGTTGAAATAGCTGCCTGTTTCAGTTCCTTTTGTTGCATCGAAGCCTCCCACAGCAAAACCTCCCTTAACTCCTTTGGCAGGAGCGTTGTTCAGGTACATCCTGATACTGTCAGATGTCACCCTGAGGTACTCCTGGTTTCCTTTTGTACCATCAAAGCCGCCCACGGCAAACCCTCCTTTCAATCCTTTTACATCACCGTCGCTGACAAATATTCTGACACCTTCATTGTATACGGCAAAGATCGTCTGGCCTGATTTGTTCTTCACTTCAAAGAGAACATCAGACGGATCAGTGGTGGTTCCCTGTACGTTCAGGCCAGGCAGTGCGCCTCCTAAATTATCAGCCACCATGGCATAGGGGACTGAATAGAGCTGGGCATCGCCCATAACCTCCCAGGAGCCATCCAGAAAGATGCTGGTTCTGAGGAATAACGGACTGAGAAGCCAGTCTATATCTGAGAACCTTTTTACTTCACAAGGCGGCACTTCATCTGCTGCCGGATCGCCAACAATTAATTTAAAAAGGCCAAAATCATTCGTCGTGACTTCATGCTCTTCATGCCATTGTATTACCAGAGGGTCTATACTTGAAAGCACTGCAATTCTGATACTCAGCGTCATACCCTTTAGTACGTTGCCATCGTTATCCCGGGCAACAGCCTGGTAATTGAAACCCTGTGGAACCTGGGCTATAGCAACACAGACTGCAGATGCAAAAAATAATGCCAGCAGGATTCTTTTTGAAAAGAACTTCTTCATGAGTATTACTTTTTGATGAAATCAAACTATAAAAGTTACATCAAAAAATAATGCAAGTCAATATTTTTTTGACTAAAGAGCCAAAAAAGTCTATAAATGAATGTTTTATTTACACCGGATGATGCAGGTTGCCGAAGGTAAGAAGAAGTAAGAACTCAGAACAATCGAAGTCAGAATGAAGAACTTCGGTTCTCCATTCTGACTTCGAATGTTCGAATGTTCGAATGTTCTTACTTCTCTATTTCAAGGTAGCTCACGGTTCCTTCTGTTGACTCACTGTGGTCTGCCATAGGACAACCCGGAACAGGACAATTTTCGATCTTATGTTCCTTGTTATCAGCCGGTTCCCAGCCAAGAAGCAGGTATAGGGCAAAGAATCCTATTATATAAGCCACAACAACGTGCCAGCCGCTCTTTAACCATTTGAAGACATTTCGTCCTTCAGGAAATTTGTTGGTCAATGCTACACCTGCCGAC
>JAKLFN010000419.1 GCA_022711195.1 Bacteroidota bacterium | reverse complement strand
ACAGGTACTAAATCAGCATCGGATGGACCACCAATTTACACGAACTACGTCATCAAAATCGACCTGGCAAATGGAACAATAGTATCCGAAAAGGAAATCGATATTGGCGATGGCGCTTATATGTGCACCAGTTATTTTAATCAGGCAGATGAAGGTTATGTTATGCTGCGCTCCGATAAAACCCTGATTACAATAAATCCGTCAACAGGAGCCGTTGTGAAAGAGGTGTATGTGGGGAAAGTACTCACTAATCCTGTTTATTATTCTGTAAATAACACAATCATTGGTCTGTATTATTCCGACGCGAACGAAAGGAATTACCTTGAGGTAATTAATGCGGAAACCGGATCAGTGATCAGCAGCATTATAGTAGATCAGGAGAAGGGATATATCGGCTGCCTTTCCGGTTATGATGCTGAATCAAATTGCTATATAACAGTCAATTCAGATTATAAAGTAATCTTTTATGATATTTCCAGCGGTGAGATTAAGAAAACATATAAACTGGAGAATCCGATGAATGATATCAAATTCTGGAGAAAACAATAAACCTGACTTATTCAATCCATAAAATTAACTTCAGGCATTTCAGGCACTTTATAAGAAAATTCCCTGTCTCATTGTATCAGGCCTATAATGCTGTTCCAGATCTTTTGCTGATTGTAAAGTCTCGCCATATAATAGTCAGCCAGCATGAATCCTTTTGCTTCACCCTCAAATAACCCGGGTTTATCAGAAATGGATTTATTGGGACCTACATTCCAGAAGATCACTAACAGCTTTATGTCATTTTTGTTTTTTACAAGGCCGGCATAAACCGGAGCAATCTTAACCAGCGCCGTACCTTCTTCGGTACTGGTAACAGGTACCAGTCCTGAAAACAGATTATTTCAACTTTCAGATTATACGAAGTAATCGTAAATTAGGTAACACCAGAGGGCATAAAATTATAAAAAAGGCTCACAGAAGTTTCACGTCCTTCCCTTCGTATTGCTTCATTACGTCAGTGGGCCAGATACTTGACTGGACCTCTCCTATATGGAGTTTTCTGAGAAGGAACATGCACAGTCTTGATTGTCCGATACCACCGCCAATGCTCAGAGGAAGCTTATCGCTGAGAAGCAGTTTGTGGAATAAAAGATCTTTTCTGTCCTGGCAACCGGTGATCCTGAGCTGATGTTCCATCGATTTCCGGTCGACTCTTATTCCCATTGAAGATATTTCGAATGCCGATTCAAGTGGAGCATTCCAGAAAATTATATCGCCGTTAAGTCCAAAATAGCCATCATCATTCAGAGTGCTCCAGTCGTCGTAATCCGGAGCTCTTCCGTCGTGAGGCTCACCATTGCTGAGTTTATTGCCGATCCCTATAATAAATATTGATCCGTGTTTCTTTGCAGCAGCCTTTTCCCTTTCTTTCGGGGTAAGACCGGGATATTGCTGAAGCAGCTCCTCGGAATGAATGTAGGTTATCTCCCCGGGCAGTTGCGGTGTGAGCCAGGAATATTTTTCAGACAATTCTTTCTCAATCCTTCTGATAGTATTGTATATCGTTTCTACAGTCTTCTTCAGGAGCTTTAACGACCGCTCCTCAGACAGTATATTCTTTTCCCAGTCCCACTGGTCGACATATACCGAATGGATCGGTGAAAGTGTTTCACTGGGGCGTAAGGCACGCATATCCGTCAATATCCCTTTTCCCGGCTCAATATGATAATATCTGAGCCGCATTCTTTTCCATTTTGCAAGCGACTGAATAATCGATGCTTTCTGACCATTAAGAGATTTAACCGAGAAGCTTATCGGCTGCTCT
>JAKLFN010000418.1 GCA_022711195.1 Bacteroidota bacterium | reverse complement strand
AACATTGCGTGAAACCCGGTGAAAACATCAATCTTCTTGAAGTTGGTTTCGGTACCGGATTGAATGCCCTGCTCACCTGCATTGCGGCACAAAAGGCTAATGTTCAGGTGAATTATGTGGGAATTGAAGCCTTTCCGCTACCGGACGAAATAATAAATGCCCTCAACTATCCACAGGCTACTGATGAGCAGCAGGCGGAGTTGTTATTTAAAAAAATTCACGATGCCAACTGGGTTTACCCGTCATACATCACCGAACGGTTTCTGCTCAATAAAATCGAGGCTATGCTGCAGGATGTTTCCCTCTCGGCAGGCATGTTCAATCTTATCTATTTCGATGCTTTTTCACCTGAGGTGCAACCGGAGTTGTGGACTGATGATATTTTAAGGAAACTTTATGCGGCGCTGGCAGCTGATGGAATCTTAGTTACTTATTCGAGCAAGGGAACCGTGAAGCAGGCACTGCGCAAGGCAGGATTCACGATCGAACGGCTACGCGGCGCTGCCGGTAAACGGCATATGTTAAGGGCAATAAAGAACGTTTAAGAAATTCATCAGCGGATATCGAACTTCAGGTAACCGGCCGGCGGACAATCGATAACCTGCATCTCTTCCACATGGGCACGTGGAGGCCCCTGCCTGCAACACATCAGGAATGATTCAATATTCTGTTTCTCACCTTCAGCTTCAATGAAAACACTGCCATCAGGCTTGTTGCGAATGTAGCCTGTAATATGCAATTCGCCGGCAACCTTCAGAGTGTAATACCTGAATCCTACTCCCTGAACCCGTCCGCGAATGGTTATTTCAACGCTGCGCATGATGATGTAAATTATTAGGTAAAAGTGAGTCTCCTGAATATCTTTTACAAATATACTCAAGGATCACCATATTTCTGAATGAGCGGATGTTGGTGAGAAGGTGATTATCATATTGTAAATATCACGAAAAGTCAGATTTATAACAATGATAATCTATTACATTTGTCCAACTGTAAATATCTTGTTAATCAAAGTAACAACCTATCAATGAAGAAAATTCTCTTCACCTTGTTTTTATTCAATTCATTCGTAGTATTTGCTCAAATCAATTCCGAAAGTGGAAAAATCACTTTCCGTAACGGTGACACAGCTTTCCGGACGATCAGTTATTTTTTTGACAGGCCGGAGGAAATAATTGTTGAAGACAGCTTGGGAAAAACAATTATCGTCTCTCCGATACAAATACAGGAGATCATGCTGGACAAAGGAAGAAAGTTTGTCTCGAAGAATTTCGGACGCGAGCGAGACAGTACAACCATACTCCTGCAGAGTATTATCGAATCACCGGCTATCAGTTTGTTCACCAGGGAAGAATCTGCGGCACCTGTATTTTTTGTATCAAAGAACAATATCCTTTACAGGCTCGAAAACAATGAAATAATTGTAAAAAATGAAAGCGGGTCATTTATAAATCACGACAGCAAATTTATCGGAACACTTAAAGCGCTGATGGCGGATCGGCAGGATATTACTGACAATCTCGATAAAATCAGGTTAAATGAGGTAGAGATGGTGGATGTTGTTTCGAAATACGACCGGGGGAATGTCACTTATTTCTGGCAAACAAAAACCAAAATTAAAAAGGAACCATTCTTGGTTCTTTTAGGGCAATACAGCAATTATGGCTCTTATTGGTACGGCGAAAAAACGGTCGCTCATTCGTTTGGAATAAAAGCCGGGGTACAATATTATTTTTGGAAAGGAAGCCGGCATTCGTTCAGGTTCACCGGCGACTATTCAAAATATAATCTCGAAAGCACATCCAGTTTGCCTT
>JAKLFN010000417.1 GCA_022711195.1 Bacteroidota bacterium | reverse complement strand
GCTCGGAGGGGAAAACGAATTTAAGATCATGGATAATTATACAGGATGGAAAGAAACCATGAACAACCTCTCAGCAATCCCGGCTGTTGATGCTGCACTGATCTTTTCACGCAAAACAAGGGACTGGTCAGTAAAAAATAAAGATTCCTACTCTGAAGAGCTCATGGGTACCAGTCAGTTCCTTTCATCGAAGCAGATTCAGCATACTTTTATTCTAGATGATGCCCTGTTGAATCAGGATCTTTCGCGTTTCCCTGTACTTCTTGCTCCCGGACTGGAATGCATTTCGGATGAACAGGCCGGGAAGCTCAGAAATTATGTCAGCAGTGGCGGAACTCTCTTTCTTACTGGTGAAGCATACCGGTTCAGCTCCTATGGAGAACCACGAAAGACGTGGATTTTTGAAGATATGATCTCTGAGAACCAAATGAAAAATACCTCCGATACATCACTCGCAGAATCATTTTATGGAAAAGGAAGAATAATTTATTCCCCAGGAAGATATGGCTTAAATGAGTTTTGCGGTTCTTTCACCCTCGGAGATATTTACAGGTTTAATCCTGATCAGAAAATAACAGCTCTGAATGAGAAAATTTTCAGCCGGATTTTTAAGTCAGGTCTGTCATTTAAATCCATCTCCATTCCTTCAAAGGTTCTTGTATCGGTTTACAGTGATTATGTCAATGAAAAGAAAATAAAACTGGTGCATATCCTTAACGCTACCGGGATTAAAATAAAAGACGGTGATAAACTCCCTGATCCGGATCCTCAATGGGAAAAAATCAGGGGAGATATGATATTTGAAATTTCAATTCCGTCGGTGAGTGATTCATATTATTCTACACCCGATACTCCCGGGCATAAGCCTGTCGGGGTGGAGAAAATTTCAGAGGGTCGCTATAGAATAACTGTTCCGGAAGGCACTGTAGATAAATACGGGATAATCTACCTGTATCAATGACCCTGAGCCTGATTTTTCATTAATCTCTTGATGACTCATTAAACGTTATAAATTAAATATATGAAGAAGCTGGTTCTGATCCTGCAGGTTTTGGTAATAATTCAATTACCTTCTGAAATATTGATTGCCGCAGGGAAAATTGTGCCGACGAACCTGAAAACCGAATGGAAAGTAAATCCGGTTGGTATCGATGTACTGCAGCCCGGATTAAGCTGGCTGCTGACTTCTTCAGAACGCTCTCAAAAACAGACCGGATATCAGATTCTGGTTGCATCGGAAGAAATCCTGCTTGAATCGAATACCGGCGATGTCTGGAACAGTGGAAAAATAATGTCGGACGAACAGATAAATATTGTTTACAGGGGACCTGCTCTCAAAAGCGGAACGCGATACTTCTGGAAAGTAAAAGTATGGGATGGCAAAAACAAATCGTCAGAATGG
Source organism: Bacteroidota bacterium (assembly GCA_022711195.1). The sequence continues at coordinate 432 of JAKLFN010000417.1, read as the reverse complement.
TCTGAACCTGCCTGGTGGGAAATGGGTTTGCTTGATCCGGCTGACTGGCACGCCAGATGGATAGGGACACCTGTTGAAAAAGCATCACCTTTATTCAGAAAGGATTTCACCGTTCAGAAAACTGTCAGGAAAGCAACAGCATTCTTGTACAGCTTCGGATGGTATGAAATGCATCTCAACGGCACAAAGGTTGGGGACAGGGTTTTAACTCCCGCGAATACGGATTATTCAAAAATAAACCTTTATGATTCATACGATGTAACGAATTTCATTGCGAAAGGAGGGAACACGGTCGGTCTTTGGTTATCTGATGGATACGGAAAAAACTACAGCAAGTGGGGATGGAGGTGGATGGATTCCAAACGGGCTGTTTTACAGATAAATATTGAGTTTACTGACGGCAGCTGCGATTATGTGGTTACAGATGAGTCA
>JAKLFN010000416.1 GCA_022711195.1 Bacteroidota bacterium | reverse complement strand
CAGACCGACGTTCTCACCTGAAGCATGAAGACGTGAATTGGGATAATTATTTTTATAGTATGTAAGGTTGGGTGTACCCACCTGACTTATAACATCAGCCTTAGAACCATCACCTATACCCCAGCCATCGAGAATCATCAGCAAAGTTTTCCTGTTCTTCATATATTAATAATGTAAATGTTACTAACTCATAAAATTAAGGTGCAAATTTAGTGAAAAAACGTGATTTTACAGGCTTGAATCGGGAAAATCGGGAAGTATCCCAAACAGTTACTTCCCGGTCTTCCCGTAAAGCTATTCAGCTCCCTGAAATGATCAGCTTTTTAAAGCCCTTGCTCATGCCTCCTGAAGATACCTTTATCAGATACATTCCATCCTTAAGACCCAGGTCATCTACAGTGAATTCTGTTTCACCTGCGCCAGTCCTGTATGTTCTGACTATTGTGCCGGAGAAATCGTAGATGAAGATTTCAGTATCATCCTGCAAAGCTTCATCAAAGCTGAATGAGAGCTGATGTCGTGCGGGATTCGGATAAACCGAAAATCCAATATTGCCAATTATGCCCGGTTTTTCGATACCGACAGCAATTTTCTTTGCAAACATTGATGAAGCCTGGTATACTTCTCTTGTGATATTGTTCTGAATAAAGGCAACTACCTCAATATCTGATTGTTTTAACGATTTCTGAATAATCCACGACATATCAGTTATTGAGAATGACATGCCTTTGCTCCAGATCCTGGGGAGATTTATTCCTGCTGCATCAGGAAGGAATTTTCTGAACACATTTTTGAAAACAGTTTCGCCTGCAGCGCCTGTCTGAGTTGAATTTGTCTTCTCAACTACAGCAACATACAAAGTAAGGTTTGATATTGTATCTGCTGAAAGACTCGTTATTTTTCCGTTAACTGTAAGCACTCCGCCCGATATATCAAGGGTATCGATTACAATATCGAAGAAAGGTTCAATAAGGCCTCTCTGTATTATTACATTTTTATCGATGGGCGCCAGAACTCCTGAAATTGTTTGCGAATAAGCGAAGACGTCAGCTTTGTCTTTCCCGGTACCTCCGTCGATAAAGGAATAAGGAGTCTTTGTAAGACCGTAGAATAAAACTCTCGCGCTTGCATCACCCGGATTAGCTATATAGAATGAATCTATTCCGGGGAAGTTTGTATGATACTGGATATTTGCAATATCCTTGTCATACAGGTTGTCAATCTCGTTTATCATTTCAGTTGCCTCACTGCTTTTCAGGTATGAAGCATTTGCAAAATGTTCGAGAAGGACTATTCGTTTCCTTTCACCTAAAAAGATATCATCAAATGCCAAGCCGTCATTGCCTTTCGCATTCCCGTTCGATCCATAAGCAATCCGGAATTTAACATCTTTCCTGCCTTTAAGATCATCAAGGGAGTGTTTTGCATTTATCCAGGTGCTTTCATTTCCTGTAGTCCAGCCCAGCCTGTCTCCACCCGGTAATCCTTTAATAACGGCTGAGTTATACCAGAAAATGCCATCGTCAAGGGTGCCAACAGGCTGCCAGTCTTCATTATCTCCAAGCCGGTATTGCAGCACTGCACCGTCCATATCCCTGTCAAAACTCCTGCGCAGACCAATACTAATCATTGGCCGCTGAATATTTGTAAAATCAAAACATGGAGAGATAACAGAAGAATTTTCTACCTGCGTTGTATCGAATTTTGTAAACCAGGCTGCAGTGCCCGAGGCTGCTGATTTAATTGTGTTACGGTCAGGAGTTCCGAAGGTCCAGCTGTTAAGGTCTTCCTCTCCTTTTGACCAGCCTCCGCTGCCTGATTCAAAGTCTTCGAAATA
>JAKLFN010000415.1 GCA_022711195.1 Bacteroidota bacterium | reverse complement strand
ACCTAAAGTCCACTATGAAGCGGCCAGGGGTTATGCACTGACCGACGGAGGATACTATTTTGCTATCAACGATTACTTCGACCTGTCAGTCACCGGAAGCATCTTTACCAATGGATCATGGCTGGCAAATGCCGTGACCTCATATAATAAAAGGTATAGATACAGGGGAAATCTTTCTTTCAGCTATGCAAAGAATATCTCGGGACATAAGGGCCTTCCCGATGAATCTTCTTCACGAAACTACAGCCTGGGCTGGACATTTGCCCAAGATGCGAAGGCAAGGCCCGGGTCAAGATTTTCTGCCAGTGTTAATATGAGCTCCGCAGAATATGACAGGAACAACAGCTATAACCTTAACGATCACATAACCACACAGAGACAGTCGAGCATCAGCTATTCGAAAACGTGGGAAGGCACCCCTTTCAATTTCTCGGCAAGCATGAACCACAGCCAGAACGTCAGGAACAAGACCGTGAGCCTGAATCTTCCCAAGATGAGCCTGAGCGCCTCGAGGATATACCCGCTTAAAAGCAAAAAACAGGCGGGGCCGACAAAATGGTGGCAGGAACTATCGTTCCAGTATACTGCCAGCCTCGATAATCAGATCAGCACATACGACAGCCTCCTTTTTACAAATGAGATGTGGAGCAGGATGAGGAGCGGTTTCCAGCATGAGGCTCCGTTGAGCTTCCAGATCAGGCCGTTCAGGAATTTTTCTATCTCTCCCTCATTATCGTACAGAGGGGTGCTTTATACCCAGAAAGTAGAACGCCGCTGGGATCCCGACCTGAACAAAGTTATGTATGATACCCTCAGGGGCACTTTCTACGGCCAGTCTCTTAATCCTTCTATCAGCGCCGGCTACAGTCCACAGATTTTCGGGAGATACGACTTTACTAACCCCAATTCAAGGGTCGATGCAATACGTCATGTCATGAAACCCTCGGTAAGCTTCAGCTTCATACCTTCTTTCAGTCAGCTTAGTTCTAAGATGTACAGGCAGGTTCAGCTCGACTCAACAGGATTGCGTACCCAGAATTATTCTATTTATGACGGTAATATATATGGTACACCCTCCCTGTCGAGGAAAAACGGCAATGTAAGCCTGAGCCTTACAAATATTCTGGAGGCAAAGGTCTTTGAACGGAATGATACCACGGGGAAAGCAAAGAAGATCAGCCTGATAGATAATTTCGGCATCTCAACATCATATAACATTTTTGCCGATTCACTTAACTGGGCGCCTGTCTCAATGGTCATGCGAACAACTCTCTTCAAAACACTGCACATCTCCGGCAATGCCAATTTCTCACTTTATGCACTGAACAGCCAGGGCAGGCAGACAGGAAAATTCTATATGGCGGAGACCGGAAAGCTTATGAGGCTTAACAACACTGGTGTAAGTCTCGATTTCAGCGTCAGCGACCTGATTAACGGCATGAAAAAGAAGAAGAGCACACCGGCACCTGCTCAGAGGACAGGGATTGATGGTGAACCCGATGGTATTGTATCTCCTGTAGGAAAGGCTGCCGGTGAAGATGCCTTTGATGAATTCGGATACATGAAATTCGATGCTCCCTGGACTATGGATATAAGTTATTCACTGACCTATATAAAGCCTTATAATACTGCAACAATTTCACAGGCCCTGACTGTCAGGGGAAATCTGCAGCTCACAAAAAAGATGAATATCACATATAGTACGGGCTACGATTTCAGGGCGGGAGAGATAACAATGACACAACTCTCTTTTACGCGCGACCTGCATTGCTGGAACATGAGCTTTAACTGGGTGCCAAACGGGAACATGAAAATGTGGGAATTTGCTATCAGGGTAAATGCTTCT
>JAKLFN010000414.1 GCA_022711195.1 Bacteroidota bacterium | reverse complement strand
GAACAGAATACAGCGATTACAGTGTATGGCGGCGTTTCCAAACAGGACGTTCAATATGTCGGAAAAGATATCAGATTTATTAAGTCTGAGCCCGGCCGTTTGAAAAAGACAACCGGTTTCCTGGTCTCGAAACGATCCTTCCTGAGCAGCTATGCCATTGCACTCCTGATTTTCGTTGTGGTACTTATTATACGACGGGAGCATATTAGAAGAAATGCTGATATAACAGCTGTTAAGAACAGAAAAGCTGCCAGGATTGCGGTTAAAAGGCTTCATGAGGCATCATTATGCATGAAGAAGGGTGAAGCTGACAGGTTTCATGAAGAGATACTGAAAGCAACCTGGGGATACCTGAGCGATAAGCTTGGCATTCCGGTGTCGGAGCTTACACGCACCAATGCAGTTGCCGCTTTGAAAGAAAAGAATGTCGGCGACGATATGATAAATGTGCTCACTGCAATTCTTGACAAATGCGAATACGCCCGCTATGCGCCTTCGGCAGCTGCAACAGAGATGAAATCGATTTTTGATGATGCATCCGGATTCATCAGGGCAATTGAAAATACGATCAACCGATGATTAAGAAGACTTATACAGTTATTTTTCTGATAGTGCTGGTACAGTTTAACCAGCCCGGATTCTCACAACAATCACCAGGTGAGGAATTCAGAAAAGGGATTGAAATGTATTCTGCAGGAAACTATACCGGCGCAGTTGACATCTGGACCGGTTTATATAAAAGCGGATACCGTTCTGCAGAGCTGAATTTCAATATAGGTAATGCCTTCTTCAAGCTGAACAATATCCCGGGATCGATACTATTCTACGAGAGAGCAAAGCTTATGGCCCCGGCAGATGAAGATATTACATACAACCTGAATATTGCAAGGACACTGGTTGTCGACAGATTTGATGAGATCCCGCAGCTTTTCTTTGTGGAATGGTATAATTTTCTCGCCCTGGCGCTATCATCAGACACCTGGGCATGGACCAGCATTATCACTTTTATAATCTGCCTTCTTTCTTTCTCATTATACCTCTATTCATCAAAATACAAACTTAAAGTCACCGGTTTCTGGATAGCACTGCTTTTAATTATTCTATCAGCCTCGTCATTGGCCCTGACATTCAGAAACAAAGAGCTGGTGCACGACAGTAAAAAGGCAGTTATATTCAGCCCCGTCGTGAACGGAAAAAGCTCACCCGACCTCAGCGGCACTGATTTGTTCCTCCTTCATGAGGGTACCAGGGTTACTATTGAAGACGAGGTGGGAGAGTGGTTCGAGGTAGAGCTATCAGATGGGAACAAGGGCTGGATACCTTCCGGCAGCCTTGAAATAATTTAGCCTTTTTTGCAACTAATTTATTATCTTTCTGGTCACTTTATTGTAACTCAAACCTGACCGGCTATGAAAAAACTGCTTTATCTTTCCCTGTTAACGCTGCTAATGGTGTCGTGCAAAAAAACAGAATGGGCTCCTGAAGGCCCTACTGATGTAAGGGTGAAAAATATGCAGACAAGCGAAACATTCCTTGATGTCATCATAAAAACAGCCGGAGGAAGGGATACCACCGGAAATATTAAAAAGCTGGGAAACATAGCACCGGGCGATACATCGATCTATCAAAGGGTCACTTTTGCTTATCCCAAAGCCGAAATAACTGCAATGATAAATGGCCAGCTCTTCACAACCGGAGAATTCCAGAGTACTTATATGCAATATATCAGCCGTAACAGGATTACCTATGAAGTTTACATTTCAAATGTAACCAACAGGACTCTGACCATACATGATGTCATTTATGACGAGGCACTGGTACTGAAATGAAACGACGGCTGATCAAC
>JAKLFN010000413.1 GCA_022711195.1 Bacteroidota bacterium | reverse complement strand
AGTAATATATTTTCTCCTGAAATCTGATTTGAATTTAGTTTTCTCAAGCTGCTCAACAGCATTTATTATGCGCATCTCAAAGCCTGATGAAGGTACGGGAATTTTTTCCTGTCCGGAATAATGGCTGAAAATCTCCTTTTCTGCTTCATAGCCCGGCAATACATCTTTACCTGAAAAGTATTTCTTCAGTTCAAGTTCCTCATCAGGAGATGTTTCTCCCCTGTAGTACTTATCGAGAAGTTCTTTCAGACTGTTTTCTGTCATCATAGTACTTTAAATATTTCTCCCTGATCATCTGCCTGGCTCTTGATAATGTGACTCTCAGAGTATTGATATTTACATCATTCATTGCCGATATCTCCTCATATGACAATCCGTTTATTTCCCTGAGCTGAACAAGATCGCGATATAAGGGCGGTAATTCTTCTATTATCCCTGCAAGTATATTTTCATCTTCGGCAGAGACTATTTGTTCAAAGGGTGAGGGCGACGGATCGGCATTCGCACTGATCATTATGTCAGGATCACTGTTGATATGTTTCCACTTTCTCAGCATATCGAGGCAACTATTCTTTGTAATTGTCACCCCCAGTGCACAGAGGTCATTATATTCATCAAGTTTTTTACCCATCATCCACATCTTCAAAAATACATCCTGCACCACATCTTCAGCTTCCTGTCTGTTTCGAAGTATACGGAACGCTATTGCGAACAGTTTACGGTTGTGTTTATGTATTATATTATTAAATTCATCCCTTGTCATCAGGCCAGGAAGCTAACTCAGATTATCCTGTAAAGATACGAACATAAGGATTCAGTCCATTTCATCGACGAACTCTCTGCCGTTGTCTTTCTTTATCTCATCAGCAAATCGCTGTGCTTCCCTGAAAGTCATGTTGCCTTTTATCTGGATCAAAAGATTATCTTCTCCGCCTGCCACAACAAGTATCTCCCTGAAACTTCTTCCGGCAGTCCTGACAAGCATTACAAGATCCTGGTTATATTTCTTTACACTCATGAACTCCTCATAGTTTCTGCGGTCGAGGTTTCGTTCAATCATATCATAGAAATTACCGGCTTCTCTCCTGCCGTCATTCTGGGCAAGTATCCTGATTGTTGTAATATCGCCCGGAAGAAAATCGTCTTCTTCGTCATCCCCAAGGGCTTTTATTAATTTAACGAGGCTTCCGCTGATCGTAATACAGGTGAATTCGTCGCTGCCGGAATATTTATCAAACAGGCTTTCTACAGATCTCTGACTGAAGATTGAATTCGAGATTCCTGTAAACAAGAGTAAAAAAAGAATATTTTTCATCTCGGTTTGTATTAATTTATTTATTAATTTTAATCAGGACGTATAACCTGGTTTTACATTACAGGAAATGCAGGACTTTTTTTCAAGGTTAAAATTTAATTGATTTTTTGCATAAGTATAAAAATATAATACCTTTGCACTCGCATTTAAAATGAGGCATTATTAGCTCAGAAATCAGGGCTGGCCTCAATGCTGAGAGCCTTGTGGTTCATTTACAGGTTTTGATTCAGTAGCTCAGCCGGTAGAGCACATCCCTTTTAAGGATGGGGTCCTGGGTTCGAATCCCAGCTGGATCACAATAAATTTGACTCCAATTTCAGGTTGGCAGAGGATCGGTTATAGCCTGCAACGACAACTTCTTCATTTAGCGTTTAATATTTCAGGAGGCTTTCTCTTTGCCCCATGTAAGAACAATTATCATACCTATCACGGCAAATAATACGGCACTTACAAGTATATCCACGAAAAGGACACCCAAATTCATGTACTGTGTTGTCATGGACCATGAAGACAGACTTACGATCAAAGCAAA
>JAKLFN010000412.1 GCA_022711195.1 Bacteroidota bacterium | reverse complement strand
CATGTGAATAGAAGATCCTGTCCTTTTTTACAAAGGGCAGCTCTTCGGCCGCCATGCTTCTTATACCGACCTGGACAACCGGTGCAAATTCTGATGCCCGAGCCATGGCACAGGCATGATTGAACCGGGACCCCTCATACTCCTGTCGCAGGTCGGAATGTGCATCGAGCTGCAGTACCGACAGGTTCCTGTAGTTCTCCGAGAAAGCTTTTATTGCACCTATGCTGACAGTATGGTTACCTCCGACAGTAACCGGGAATTTATTCTCAGCAAGAAGTGATTTTATCTTTTTGCAGACCGCATCCACGAGAGCGCCGGGGGAGCTATCCTCGGTAACAGGACTTATAGTGTGTATACCCCGCTTATGTACCTCTGTACCCGTTTCCACATCATAAAACTCAAGATTCACGGAAGCCTGCATGACAGCCTCCGGACCTTTGTCGGAACCTTTCATCCAGGTGCTTGTTCCGTCATAAGGGACAGGGACAATGATTATACCGGAGCGGTCATAATCATAAACGACTTCCGAACCTCCGAAATTCATGATTTTTTCAGGTATGCTACTTCTCCTTTGGTTTTGAGGCTTTCTTTTTTGGAGCTTTCTCAACATCCGGCTCGCCGGTCTTCTCCTTTTTTGCTGCAGGTTTCTTCGCAGGACTCTTTTCAGTCACAGGTTCTGCGGCTTTCTCCTCTTCCTTTTCTTCAGGTTTCGCAGGTTCCTCCCTTACAAGCAGGTTGAGCGACTGGAGAATATTATACCAGTGGAATATCTTTTTTATATCGCTGACATATACTCTATCCTTATCATAGGCCGGCAACACCTCAACCAGGTAAGCCTTAAGCTTTTCAGGATCTGACTTATAATCGGGCGCCTGTTTTCCGCCTTCCTTATCGTATATCAGGTCGAACACTTTTGACAGTGGAATATCTTCCCCTTCGGTATAGATTGAGATTTCTTCCAGTGAACTCACTTTTGCCGAACCAAAAGCACTGCTTCTTTTCTTTGTCTCAAGATGCTCAACAATTATTGCATTTTTTCCCTGGGCAACGAATTTAAACAGCCCCGGTTCACCAGAGATTGCCATTATATCTTTTAATACCATCGTAATTATATTTGTGCAAATTTAGTCTTTGTATATTAATGTTGAGATACTTTTAGATATTTTTCGTGTCTTCAGGGCATATTCCTTTCCCGCTTGATCTTTTCATAGGCTTCATTTACCTTCCTGAATTTCTCATCTGCTGACTTTTTGTAATCATCACCAAGATGGCTCACCTTGTCGGGGTGATACTTCATAGCCATTCTTCTGTATGCCTTTTTTACCTCGTCGTTTGTTGCTGTTCTTTCTATTTCGAGGATTTTATATGAAGAGTCTGTTTCAGGAACAAACATATTCTTTATCGATACAAAGTCGCCCGAAGACAAGCCTAGCAATCCCGAAATTTTTTCTATGATTGCGATTTCAGGCTGGTTGGGTGTTCCGTCGGCCAGTGAAACGCCGAAGAGAAGGTGAATAAGTTGCAGCCGCGATGAATAATCCATGCTTCTGTTTATCTGCTGGCACACATCATTCAGGGGTATCTCCTTTTTGAGGAGGTCTCTAAGCATCTGTAACGCTTCATTTGCTGATTCCCGGCCGAACTGTCTTACAAAAAACTGCTTTACATAATCGAGCTCCGATCTCACCACTTTTCCATCGGCTTTCATTACAGCTGCGATGAGTACCAGCAGGCTTACCCCGAAAGCTCCTGGTGTGGTTGTCGACGATGAACGACCTGCTGCGACCGGCTCCGAGGAGCTGTCGACCAGGGAACCGACAAGAAAGCCAAGCAATCCGCCTATTGGGCCTCCC
>JAKLFN010000411.1 GCA_022711195.1 Bacteroidota bacterium | reverse complement strand
AGGCGGAGGCTGAGGGTATACTTATCGCCCGTGGGCTCCTTTCTTTGGTACTTTCTTTGGAGAAGCAAAGAAAGTACATAATAAATAATTATTAGATCCCTTTATTAAACTCCTCCGGGATTTTGATGTCAGAGGGGACTCCTCACCCCTGGTTGCACCGGGATTATTGGAATTCAGCTACTCACGTGGTGGGGACTATTGCCCCTTGCTTAATAGTTGCAGTGCTTGTCTGATCTGATCTATCTGCTTCTGCTGATCTGTGATCTGTTTCTGCTGCTCTTCTATCTGTTCCTGCTGCTCGTCAATCTGTTCCTGTTGCCTTTTTATAACTTCCAGATTATATACGCTTATCAGATCATACCTGAGTGAAACAAGTTTCCCGTTTTCATAAACCAGCAGGTTTTGCAACCCTGCATCCTCAAAATCTTCCGCTATATATCCTATCCCTGGCATTCCTGTGGCTTTGTCAGTGAAGGAGACCGGGCTGGCATTAAGTATCTTGCTAAAATCATCATCGAGTGGCTGGATATTGTCTTTTATATCACGTGTTGAACCGAGGAAGTAAACATTTCCGCCATTTATAATCAATTGACTACCTGCAACGCTGCCAGTTAATCCGGAAATTGCCAGTTTTGTTCCCGGAGTTGTTGTTCCTATTCCTACATTCCCTCCATGAAGAACTGTCAATGTCTTACCGGCAAGGTAAGTATTCCCTGTTGCAAGGTTAAATTCGAAAGGTCTCAATGCATTCCAGGCGCCATCAGGGTCTCCTGCATTTGTCAGTAGGATATAAAAATCCGAACCGTCATTTCTCAATAATGTACTGTAACTGGTTCCCCGTAATCTGAAACTACTTACGGAAGCCGACCTGGAAGTAATCTCCCCGTTAACATCCAGCGTATAAGTAGGTGTTGCTGTACCTATTCCGACATTTCCTGAGCCTGTAATGGACATCCTTGGTAGGTTTGCAGTATAAAGGCCAAGATTTCCGGTTCCGGCATTAACTATTTGAAATTCAGCATTATTCCCTGGTAAACGATATACCCTTGCACTATAATCCGTTGAAGAGGTGTTGCTGTGAAAATCAATTGCCGTACCATTATTGGAATCGGAACCGAATTCCCACCAGTTTTCTGTAATCATTCCTGTAGAATTTCCAACCTTAATTCCTCCAGTTTGAACGTATACAGATCCATTTACGTTCATCATATATGATGTTAAAGGAGTTGACCCTATGCTCAATTTACCATTTATAATTACGTACTGGTTAGCCCGATTGGCGTCAAATTTACCTTCAATTAATCCAGATTGTTGCATACCTCTTTGCTGGTTATCAATTATTAATCGATTGGATCTTGGATCCTGATTTCCTGCCATATGACCAATAAATACATTACTATCTCCTATGGCACTTGATCCTGCGCCGAAACCCAAAACTGTGTTGGCTGTTCCTTTACTTGAGATTTGAAGAGTAATGCTACCTATGGCAGTATTTCTGGAACCTGTAGTATTGGAATTTAATGCAGAATATCCAAATGCTGTATTAAACTCACCAGTAGTTGTGCTTTTAAGTGCCTGATGTCCTACTGTAGAATTATAATGCCCTGATTGGTTAAACAGGAGAGCCTGGTAACCAATCGCTGTGTTTGTAGGAATATAATTCTTGCCTTTCCCAATAGTTAATTCGTTTACAACTATATCAGGGCCGAATGTTTTAAATCCCCCAATAGTCTGAACGGTACCCAGAGTAACTGCATCAGAAATACCAAAACCTGAAACAGTAGTAGGTTTAGAAGTAATTTCACTCCATGCAGGAACATATGAGACAGGTCTGTAAAGTCCCGCATGATTGCCCCAGCCATAAGCGGTATTCCA
>JAKLFN010000410.1 GCA_022711195.1 Bacteroidota bacterium | reverse complement strand
GAATATGGTAGGCCAGCTCGGACAACCCTTCCAAAAGGCGGCTGACGGGGTGTTGGATCGGCTGTTTGAATGTGTCACCTCCATGCCGGTCTTTGTGAAGATAGACGATGCCGTCCCCTTGGACAGTATCCTGCTGAACAAGATCGTCAGGGCGGTCCGAGAGAAAAAACAGGTCGGTTTCCAGTATACTACAGACAAGAAAACACATCCTGTGGTTATGGAGCCGTACCGGGTCGCCTATTTTGGCGGGTTCTGGTATCTCATTGGCAATGAGACGGCCACGCGCATTCTCAAACGCTACGCCCTCGACAAGATCAGTGACTTCAAGATATCCAAGATCTGTTTCAAATGTGTCCCAAGCTATCTTGATCCTACACTCCAGGGGAGTGGCAATATCTGGTTTACCAAGGAAAATAACTTGGAGGTGACAATCCTGGTTGATACCCAGGTCAGCCATTATTTCAAGCGGCGCAAGATTTTTCCCACACAGGAGATCCGGGAGGAAAAGCCTGATGGGTCTCTAATCGTCAGCTATAAGGTTGGCAACTACGAGTCTATCCACAACATCTTAAAGTCTTGGATTCCCAATGTCATGATCTTAGAACCAGAGGAATTCAGAAATACCTTTTTAAAAGAAGTAAAAATGTGGATTAAACGGCAGGAAAGTATAACATAGCAAAATTCGATCATATGCTATGTATATGGTGTCCCGATTTTATCTGTTTGAAGATCTTCTTTACTGCCTGGAAAGCACGCGGCAATCCCTGACCAGCTCTTATGCCCTTTGATAAGATAGAGTGGCAGGCTTGTTAAATTATGTGTTATTTTGTTCCCGAAATTGAGAATGTCTTTCGGAATTTCGCTCACCACTAAATGTCTTGATATTTGCTTTATTGCTTCATTAACAGCGTGAAGAGATAATTTACCATCTCTTACTTTGTTTATGTACTTTATCATCTGTTTACCTCTCTGCGACAGAATTCATACAGATTTGTTTGCCCAACAAAAAAACAGCCGGAGCATAGCGATCGACTGGATTAACCTATGTTCACTGAGATTTATCATCTATTGCCTTCGCATATAGCTGTATAGTCCTAAAGGTATCATCGGTGAAGTAGGTCTTTTTATCTCGGCAAGTATTAGCAATCTCACGGACGATATTGCGAAAGTCCCAAAGTTGTATTCCTTCACTTTCAGCCACTTCTTTGACATTAGGTTGCCACCCCCAAGTTACGATTATCTTAGAATAATTACCATCTATGAAACCGTACTTTTTAAGCTCAGCCTTGACTTCCGATGGCTCAAACTTCTGATGAATAAAATAATCCAGGGTTCTGCGTTGGCCTGCTTTCTTAACGCGAATCTTCAAATCATCATGTGAAAATTTCTTATTAGTAAGCTGAGAATATGAACCGGAAATGGATACACCTGATTCAATGTGATAACGATAAAGTTTCTTCGTGGATTTCGTGTTGACGGCCAGCAGATCAATCTCATACTGCCTTTGACACTTTATGTTCGGAAGTGTCAGCCAACCATTTACATAGCGGCAGTAAGCTTCAACTATTTTCTCTGTAGTTTCCATAACACCTCCATGAACATTAACCTTAAATTATATTGCACGTTGTATAGTGTTGTCACCACCCGGATTCTAATTCTTTTTTCCAAGAATTTGTTTCAGTTCAGTGATCGACAGCGTTTGACTGGACTGCACCCCACCGGTTGGACAAAATATGATAGAGTAGTTGGCAGGAACCAGATTCCCTTTATGAGGGAGAAAGGAACTTGCCATGAAGCACCGAAGGAGCTTTGCTGTTGAACTCAAACGCCAGATTGTAGAAGAACTTTTGAGCGGGATGAGCACGCCAGCCCAACT
>JAKLFN010000041.1 GCA_022711195.1 Bacteroidota bacterium | reverse complement strand
CCGGAACGATAAGAAGCTGAATAAGAAACCCTTGAAAGGTGCAACAAACTACCTCGACAGGACAGTCATGAACTCCTCATATAGTGTTAAAGCCGTTATCGGACGAAAGGAAGTTGAGGCATATAATAAGTGTATGGTGTGGAACACTAATTATATAAGGCTTGGCCTCGACAGACCGTCACCCGATACTGTCAGGGGCGTTGTACAGATGCCGCAGAGGCCGCGGACAAACCGCCCGCAGGACACACTGAACCGTGCGAACCGGCCTGCCGTACCTCCTCCGGGATTTGAAATGGAAGCACGTCCCGCAAACCCTCGGCAATATACATACTCGCCAGGCGATGCCAGCGTAGCCGACCTCGATGGCGATGGACAGTATGAGATTGTCCTGAAATGGGACCCTTCAAATGCAAGAGACAATGCCCAGGACGGGTACACAGGAAAAGTGATCATCGATGCCTACGAGCTCAACGGCGGACTAAAATGGAGGATCAATCTTGGAAATAATATCAGGGCAGGAGCACATTATACACAGTTCCTCATATATGATTTCGACGGCGACGGAAAAGCCGAAGTAGCATGTAAAACGGCCGATGGTACAATCGACGGGAAAGGGAAAGTGATAGGCGATATTTCGAAAGACTATGTTAATGAAAGAGGAAGGATTTTGTCGGGCCCTGAATACCTGACTATCTTCGATGGGAAAACAGGCGAAGCACTGAAAACTGTCGATTATGTTCCCGGACGCGAGGACCATTGCGGATGGGGTGCCAATGAGTGCAGCGGAAACCGCGTCGACAGGTTCCTCGCCTGTGTGGCATATCTCGATGGGGTCCATCCGAGCCCCGTCTTCTGCAGAGGCTATTATGCCAGGCTCACTATTGCTGCCTGGGACTGGAATGGCACAGACCTTACTCTGAGATGGCTGTTTGATACAAACAAAGGGCATCCGGAATATATGGGACAGGGTAACCATAACCTCAGCGCCGGCGATATCGATAATGATGGTAAAGATGAGATAGTCTATGGATCAAGCGCTTATGATGATGACGGTTCTCCTATATATACAACGGGAATGGGACATGGCGACGCCATGCATCTTTCTGATCTCGATCCTGATATTCCCGGTCTAGAAGTGTGGGGCGTTAAAGAAACACGTGGACTGGGAGGAGTACTGCACAGCGCCGCAACAGGAAAAATCCTTTTCCAGGTTCCCGGTCCGGGAGATACAGGCAGGGGAAACGCTGCCGATATTTACCCCGGTCACCGCGGATTTGAAATGTGGTCGTCCTCTTCAAAAGGTATTTATGATGTCAAAGGAAACAAGATCACAGAGTCTGTCCCGTCAGTAAACTTCCGGATATACTGGGACGGCGATCTGCAGGACGAACTGCTCGACAGATCATTTATCGACGACTGGGACTATGTCAACCATAAGCCTGTCAGACTGCTGGATGCTTCACAATTCGGAGGAACATCAATCAACGGAACAAAGGCTACCCCTGTCGTTAGCGCCGATATCATAGGCGACTGGCGCGAAGAGGTAATTTTCAGAGGGACTGATAACCAGTCACTTCTGCTGTTCACGACAACAATCCCGACACAGTACAGGATGAAGACACTGATGCACGATCCTGTGTACCGGCTGGGTGTTGCCTGGCAGAATGTTGTTTATAACCAACCTCCGCATCTCGGGTATTACATCGGAGATGGAATCAAATAGGAAAGAAGTAAGAATGCAGAACAATCGAACTGAGAAGCAAGAAGTTCGCTGTTCTTCATTCGAATGTTCTTAGTTCTTAATTCAAAAACGGCACAAAATCAATTTACATAAGAAATCAGGAGATATGAAAAATCTTAAATGTTATTCATTGATGATTCTTGCAGTTGTGGGCTTAACTTCCTGCAACAGCGTGCCAAACCTGAAACCCGGCACTCCGGAATCTGTATGCATGTCGCCGGAGAGGTTGGAGCGTCTGGATAAAATGATCCAGGAGGCTGTCGATAATTACCGTATTGCAGGAGCAACTGCATTCATTGCCCGCGATGGTAAGATTGTTTATGACAAAGCCTTCGGTGTCAGCGACCTGCAGGCAAAAACACCTATGAGAACAGATAATATCTTTCGCATTGCCTCACAGACGAAGGCCATTGTCAGCATAGCCGCCATGACACTCTTTGAGGAGGGAAAGTTCCTTCTCGACGACCCCGTGTCGAAGTATATTCCAGAGTTCGGCAATCCGCAGATACTGGCAACATATAATGAGAAGGACACTACCTATACAACAGTGCCGGCCGTAAGGCAGGTAACGGTCAGGCACCTGCTTACACACACCTCAGGGATAGAGTATGCCGGAATCGGATCACAGGTTATGAGGGCCATATATGCAAAAGCAGGAATAGCACCAGGGTTCGGAAGCAACACCGATGTCATCAGCAGCGAGATGAGAGACCTTGGAAGTCTTCCTCTTGTCCACCAGCCCGGCGAAAGATTTACCTATGGATTGAACGTCGACGTCGTGGGATATCTTATTGAAATATGGTCGGGCATGCCTCTCGACCGGTTCCTCAGGGAACGTATTTTTGAACCACTCGGTATGAATGATACTTATTTCTACCTGCCTGCCGAAAAACATGACAGGCTGGTGAAGGTCAGCGGACAGGATGCCGATGGTAATGCAGTTTACCGTGAGAACAGTTATTTCGATTATCCTCTGCTTACTGACGGAACATATTTTTCGGGAGGAGCCGGATTAAGCTCCACAACAAAAGATTATGCGATCTTCCTTCAGATGCTGTTGAACAACGGTGAATATAACGGGAAGAGAATACTTGCACGGAGGACAGTTGAACTGATAACTACAAATCAGATTGGTGCACTCTACAGGAACAAGAATAAATTCGGACTTGGTTTTGAGATAGTTACTGAAGAGGGACAGAAAGTTTTGGGAATAACTGAAGGTTCATTTCTCTGGGGCGGATATTTTGCCACCGACTACTGGGCTGATCCGAAAGAAAGAATTGTCGGACTGATATTCATACAGCAGAGCCCGATGAGCCACAGCGATATCCATCTAAAATTTATGGCAATGGTTTACCAGGCGCTTGATGATTGACGAATCATTCTTCCGGAGTGGCAAACTCGTTCAGAAAAGACTTCCGGAACCATAACTCAAATGCCGGATCGAGAAAGAAATAGGTTCCGCCGGATGCCCCTAAAATATCATCATTTATCAGGATCGTTTTATTTTTACTCACATTACGCGGAGTGCCTAACCGGTAATCATTCATCACCCTTGCCGAAGTGAGTTGAGTTTCTCCATGAGCAACTGCTTTTAAAAGATTCAGCTGTGTCGAACTAAGTATTTCAGTTTCTCTTTGATAAAGAGGCATATTTGCATTTATAAGTTCATTCAAACTTCGTATTATATCTGTTTTTGTGGCGCTTTTTAATGTCATATTCCATGTATAATGCGATAGCTGCTGAACATACCAGGGATGGCACTTCATTATATCTGCAATCATTCCAGCCTCTTCCTTACTGATAACTTTCCCTGTTTCACGAAAGCTTCCGCAAATAAAACTAATCCAGGATTCACGTTCAATTTTCGAAAGCATTATAATATCTCCAAACCTGTAAAAAGGTTTGGAAGGATTATTGAATATCTCTGACATCATGTGCCGCTGACTTCCATATATACAGTAAGTTACAGCTTTATGCCTTTGCCATACCGCTCTCAGCCTTCTTTCAAACTCCTCATACCCCGGGAAATTTGCAATAACCTGAAATTCATCGAGACAAACTATCATTTTAATCTTTTTTTGTCTGGAAACCATTT
Organism: Bacteroidota bacterium; assembly: GCA_022711195.1. The sequence continues at coordinate 8,448 of JAKLFN010000041.1, read as the reverse complement.
CAGGAAGGTTCAGTATCTCATCACCATGTTTTCTAATCTCCTCCCAGTCAAAACTTATGCTGAAACTATTCAGAGGATCAACACTTACCTGAATTTTCGGAATTAAGTTTTTAAATAGTTTTTTTGAACTTTTAATCCAATCCTGCCATTTTGAAGAAGAAGCTTTTAATACGTCGCCTGCAAATTTTTCCATAAACTCCTCTTCACTGTTAACAGAGAAAAGATCGATTATGACTATTCTGACATCCGAATGTTTTGTCCTGATAGAATTTGTTACCCTCTCAACCAAAGATGATTTGCCCCACCGTCGCGGTGATATTATCATTGTATTTATACCTCCTAACAGGTTGTTGGTGAGTTTATTTACCTCTTTCTCACGGTTAGTAAACGATCGTTCACTAACCGTACTGCCATAAATGAATGGTGAGTTTCTCATAATTTTGATCTATATTATACCTTAAGGTATTATACACAAAGGTATAAAATATTAACAAATTTATAGGTCATGAATGAAATTTTGTAAGAATTCTCAGGCAGACAGGGCTCAGGGGGGATTTTTATTCTTTGGATGAAGGAAATTGCAGCATTCATTTAACCGTGCAGATTTTCGTTTTGTGGTATAACTTCTTTAGTTTTACTAAATGAATTTCCGAAGCGAAGAGCTTTCCAGAAAGAAAAAATTGAGATATGAGTAAAACAGCATTAATAACAGGAGCCTCGGGAGGCATAGGCCTCGAGCTGGCAAGGATACATGCCTCAAAAGGCGATAACCTGGTGCTTGTTGCACGCAGCGGTGATAAGCTGTCGGAAATAAAATCTGAGTTCGAAGCAAAATACAATGTCAGCGTCCGCTTCCTGGTAAGGGACCTCTCTGTTCCCCATGCGGCAATAAAGGTTTATGATGAGGTGACAAACCATGGCATTGAAATCGATTACCTGGTAAACAATGCCGGTTTCGGCGATTTCGGGCTTTTTGCAGAGAGCGACTGGGACAAGCAGGAGAGAATGATAAATATTAATATCACCGCACTGGCGCATCTGACAAGGCTCTTCCTCCCGGGAATGATAAAAAGGGGAGAAGGGAGAATTTTAAACGTTGCCTCCCTGGCTGCATTTACACCCGGACCAACGATGGCGGTATATTTTGCTTCAAAGGCTTTTGTATTGAGCTTCTCTGAAGCGCTGAACAATGAAGTGAAAGGAAAAGGAATAACAGTCACCGCTCTTTGCCCCGGCTCCACGGAAAGCAAATTCCATGAGGTGGCCATTGGCGATCCGAAAATGCTGAAAGAAAGGAAAATGATGTCGGCTGAGGAAGTGGCAGAAATTGGTTATAATGCCATGATGAAAGGAAAAACTGTTGTTCTTCCCGGATTCAAAAATGCACTACTTGCTACTCTAACCAGGTTTATCCCCAGGGATACTGTTGTTAAATCGGCCAGAAAAATTCAGGAAAACAAGAACTACAGGAAATTGTAGAAGAAAAGACCCAAGACCCAAGACCCAAGATTGAAGCTTAATGTGTGACGCCTCTGAGAATTACCAGAACTAAAGTTTATATATCCGCCAATTGGAGTACCTTTGGCGCTTTAATTCCGGAATAATCCCCGCCTTTACAAGGCAGTTTTTATTTCATATTATTTACACTAAACCTATTTTATGCATTTTGAATCATTGAACATCATTGAACCAATACTTAAATCATTAAAAGAAGAAGGTTATACAATTCCAACGCCAATACAGGTACAGGCCATTCCTATTATACTTAAAGGTAACGACCTTATCGGCTGCGCACAGACGGGTACGGGAAAGACGGCAGCCTTTGCAGTTCCAATCTTGCAGATGTTATACAAGAACAGGTCATTTGAAAGGAAGAGAAAGATTAGAAGTCTTATTGTCACACCAACAAGGGAACTGGCAATTCAGATCGACGATAGTTTTAAGGCGTACGGAAGGCACACAAGCCTGACATGCACTGTTGTTTTCGGCGGAGTCCCCCAGAATCCCCAGACTGCCGCATTAGCGAAAGGAGTTGACATACTGGTTGCAACACCAGGAAGGCTTCTTGACCTTATGAACCAGGGATTTATCTCCCTTAGGGATATTGAGATATTTGTTCTCGACGAAGCCGACAGGATGCTCGATATGGGCTTTATACATGATGTTAAAAAAATTATTGCATCGCTTCCGCAGAAAAGACAGTCACTCTTCTTCTCTGCAACGATGCCTCCGGCAATTGTAAAACTTGCAGGATCGATAGTCTATAAACCTGTAAAAGTGGAAGTTACTCCATCTGCATCAACAGTCGATACAGTAATCCAATATGTGTATTTCACCGATAAAGGGAACAAAAACGCTCTTCTGCTTGAATTGCTGAAGGATACAAAGATCAAAACTGCTCTTGTATTCACACGCACAAAGTTCGGCGCCGATAAAGTTGTTAAGATACTGAAGAAGAAGAATATATCGGCAGAATCGATTCATGGAAACAAGACACAGAATACCCGTCAGCGTGCACTTTCAAACTTTAAAGCTCAGACAACGCGTGTGCTTGTTGCAACAGATATTGCAGCCCGAGGCATCGACGTTGATGATCTTGAATATGTTATCAATTATGAGATACCCAATATTTCGGAGACGTACGTGCATCGTATTGGGAGAACCGCAAGAGCCGGAGCAAACGGGACAGCTATCTCTTTTTGCGATGCATCTGAGAAAGAGTACCTGAGAGATATTGAAAAGCTCATCGCGAAAAAAATCAAGGTTATTGATGACCATCCTTATCCTCTGGTTGATAATGATCCGGTTGTAAAGCCAAAACAACAGCACCCTAATCATAACAAGCCGCGGACTGCTACTCCAAAACACAAACATTATTACAGAAGAGGAAGGTAGTACCCTAATTTCGGATCCTTTTTACCGAGTTGAAAAGGGTATATGAGATGGTAGCTCCAAGCTCAAACTGGTTAATCTTCATCTTCTGATCAATATAAAAGAAGTCGTTTTTCAGTTCGGGGAACATATCGCTCTTCTCGGGAGCATTGAAACTGCCGATCTCACCAAGATACCTGGCATCCAGAAACAGTCTGAGGTTCTTTACCTTATATCCCACACCGATTCCGGCATTCCATTGAGCGGTAGCTCTGTTCTTCATGTCCAGGTAATTAACGTTTTCCATTTTTCCGCTGAAGTCAGCATTCTTCCCTGTGATTACATCCTGGGTTGTATATGTTAGATATACATTACCCCTTGCTTTCCACATATAGAATAAACCTGCTCCCCCGGAGGCGTAAGCAAGGAAATTTTTACCCAGATGAAAATATTTTTTCAGGTAGACAGGGAACTCGATGAAGCCATCGTGCTCAATATAGGTAAGATTAAAGGTGGGATCTGCACTGATATCCCTTCTGTAAGATGATAGAAAAAACATAAGGTCAATATTTGCAGAGAGACCGTCGATAAATTCATATTCTGCCATCCCGTAATAGGTGAACCAGTATGGCTCTTTTGCCTGTGGCTGGCTGTAATCAAGCTCGTCGAGCACCGAATATACTCCGGTTGTCATATGCTGAAGCCAGTTAGCTGTGTTCTTCACACCGATCGTAATCAGAGGATGAATTTTATACTTCTTAATCAGCCGGTTATACTGTTCAGGATTATCGCTCTCAATAAGTTCATAATGAGGGAATTTCCTTAGCAGCACATTAGCTGTTGCTTCTGCCTTTAACGGATCACCGGTTTCAATATACGCCCTGGCCAGAAGCTCGAGTGCAATCTGTTTTTCCTTTCTCGGTAGAGCACAATTATCGAGAACCTCCTCAATAATGCTGATGCACTTCAGGAAAAGCCCTGAATTATATGACACCCCTGCATCAGCCAGCCGTGCTGAACATGAACCTGCATCTGCAGCCACAACTCCGGGTTGCTGTGCTGATGCAGCAGTGCAAACAGATACAATTAAAAATATAATAAGGTATCTTTTCATTCCTCCCATTTATTTAGGATTCCTGTTACAGGTTCTTTCATAGGGTATCTCTTCACCTATATAATTGTTCCATTCGGTTATTGTCATATCCCTGTTTATTTTCCTGCAAATCATTGCAGCAAGCTCCGATGAGGATGTTTCCCAAATCCTGATGCTCCTGTCTGACATTCCGGCAACCAGCTTGTCATCGTCACTGAAAATGAGTGATCGTGTTCTGGAGTCGGTATCTTCAATGCTTCTGACACCTGTGACAAAATCATGAGATTCAAAATATATTGAATAATTATATATATGTATCACATTGTCCCATGCCGACGTGGCAACCAGGGAGAAATCCTTGTTGAAGGTAATATGGTCGATGCCTGTCGAATGTGCTGCCGATCTTACGAGTATTCTCTTTGTGTCGTTTAGATCCATCCAGTACATCCAGCCATTTGATACTCCGGCCAGCAGGATGCCTCTCGACCAGTCGTATGCCAGGCAAAGAACCTGGTCATCAGGCGATGAGTACAATTCTTCATGAGAATGTCCGGACAGGTCCCAGAGGTTCACTGAACCATCAGCATTTGCCGAGATCAGTGAGTCCCCTCCGCAGAAGGCCAGGGCTCTGACTGCTGATCCGCATCTGATTATGTTCCCGGTACCGAAAGCTGAACCGGTGACATTCCAAATTATTATCAGGCTGTCAGTACCGCCTGTTGCTGCATATTTCCCATCCACACTCCAGGCAGCAGCCTTAACCAGACCATTGTGTCCGGTTAAAACCAGTTTAACAGGAGTCTCTTTTTCAATAGCATGGATCTCAAGACGGTTGTTCTCGAAGCCGGTCAATAGATGCTTCCCGTCAGGGCTCATGCTGATGAAGCTGGTGAACGGTTCCTCCTGCTGCTCCCTTATTACTTTCACAGAACCTTCATTGTCAAATGAGGTAATCACTCCATCGATATCTGCTCCGACGATACCATCGCTGTTCTCTGCAAGGGATATAATCTCACTTTTTGCGCCTTTCAGGAGAGAATGTCTTGAACTGTCTGTCACTGACCATGCCTTATCCAGTGCCCGGAAGATGACCGGATCATCAGGAATTCCGCCATTGTTGGTATGGAAATTATATGACTGTACTGCCAGAAGTCCCATCATTGCAGGTTTCCTGCTTAATGCAAGCGATGAAAGTGCAAGGTTCTGTGCCGTTGCAAGCAGACTTAATCTTTTTGCTTCTTTTTCAGCAGTCAGTGCTATTGTCTTTTGCTGCTCGGCAACCAGCCTTTCTTCTTCGGCTTTTTCAGCCTGCTCATTTGCAAGGGCTGACATTCTTTCGGCAATTGCTTTTTGCTGCAATGCATTTTCCCTGGCTTTGAGAGCTTCTCTCCTGGCTGTTTCCGACTGATTTCTGGCTTCCATTGCAATCCTGGCGTTTTCTTCTGCCTGCAGCTTGGAAAAAAGAGCCGCCTGTTTTGCCGAATCGGCTTCCTCTTTTGACCTAACCGCCGCATCTTTCTGCTCCAGAGCCATTTTCTTCAGAGTAATAGCATTTTTCCTCGACCTCATTGCCCAAACCGAGAATAATGAAAGAAGGACGATAACAACCGACACGACCGCAACTGCAATATTCAGCCTTCTTCTTCTTGCGCGGTGCAGTTCTTTCCTGCTCTCCTCAATGAACCTGAGGCTTCTTTCATTAAGGAAAAGCTTGTCTTCGTAGGGTGCAATATATTTCAGATCATCCTCTGCCAGCAGAAAGCCCCTCCTGGTGTAATTGGAGAAAGCATTCTCAATGAACGATTTTATCTCAAGAAGTTCCTTCTCGACAACAGTTATTTTTTCATAGATCTTTGAAGCAAGTGAATCGTGACGCAGCTCATACCTGCCATCCTCATCCTTGTCGCGCAGGATCCTGAGCCTGATGAATTTTTGTATCAGTTCCTTCACCTCTTCCTTGTCGATATGCTTTCCAATGGTGCCTGTATACTCAATCACCTGCTCCTCTGTTATCTGGTGCTTTGTCCCTTTTGATGATACAAATGCTTTCAGTATTGTCAGTCCGGCTTCCGGATCGCTCAGCTGTGATACCTGTTCCTCGAGGAATGATCCCAGGATATCCTTCACATCCCCGGCCTTGTCAAGCATTTCCATGGTGAAGCGGCTAACGCCCTGATCTTCAGTATCTGCCAGTTTCATTATCTTGTCGAGGTAGATCTGAAGCCATGTCAGTTCGACCTCAGGATTGCCTGGATTCAGCTTCTGAAGAAGGGCCTCAGCAAATCCGGGTTCAACGTCAATATCTTTTATTCTGCAGGGTCCCTCAATGGTATTTATTGCATTCTGCCGGGTCATCTTTTCAATTCTTATCCTGTTTGAAAGGACGGAGGGGATCACTCTTTCAAACTCGGTAACACCTGCCAGGTATTCTTCTCTTATGGAAAATATAAAACGGCATTGTATATCTGATGCAACTACTTTCGAAACATTTTTTATCAGTTCATTCTTTTCTTCCCGGCTTCCGAATATAAACAGTTCTTCAAACTGGTCGAAGATGATAAACACCGGCCGGAAATGATCAAGCCATACTGACTTCAGCAGCTTCTCGAGATTATATGAAACTGTCGCTGCTGACGGATCCTTTTCAAAAGGGCTCCGGGTTATCGCGATCCTGGCCAGAGCCTCAAATAGAGCCCGGTTTATATCATTACCCCTTCTCACGCTTACCGGCAGCCAGTCGGAATCATTGAATTTATTTGCGAGTCCGCAGTTGATCAGAGACGATTTGCCAGTCCCCGATGTGCCGTACACAAGCAGTATCTTGCTTTCGAATACCCTCGAATGAAGCTCCTCGATCTCCTTGTCCCTGCCGAAGAAGATCTCACGATCATCTTTCGTGAAACTATCCAGGAACTTAAAAGGATTCTTCTGCATTATTTCCGGTTGTCAGTTAAGAGTCTGTTCCGATCCTGTTAATGTCGTCACCATCTGCCTGAATTCCTTCAGCAGTATCTCATAGTTCTTAAGCGAGCGCAGATCGCATTTCTCAGTTACTTCAGTGCCCAGGTACATCAGCTGATCGTTCCTGAATTTTGAGTACATGAATATGTCTTTCTTGATATCAAACTTTTCTTTTGTGTCAAGGATCTCAGTGCTTGTATCGATGATAAGAGGAGAGAGGTTTAGATACTGTTCCAGCGATTTCATGGTTTTCATAAGAAGCACCGAATGGCTTTCGGTAAATGAGGGTTCCTCAAATTCCTTTGCCCTGAAATCAGAATCAGAACTGTTAAGGAGATCAATTATATGTTGAAAGGTGGCCTGCTGAACCTTCGACTTGATAACTTTTATCTCTTTGACTGACACCAGCTTATATTTTGCCAGGAAGGCGATCTTCTGAAGGATAAAAGTCAGTTTCTCCTCATATTCAACACACCTTTTTTCAATATCCTCCTGTGTGAGGTTTATCTGGTAATGTCCTATTTCGTTACGTTCGGGGATCCAGAAATCGAGTGCATTATAGAACTTCCCATTGAAGTTTTCTGCCATCTCGGGCATGAACCACTCTGTCTTCTGCTCATCGAAAATATTGCCTATGCTTCTGATGAGCCAGGCGAAGTTTCCCATTGAAAGAACCAAGAACCTGTTATTGAATTCCCTGCTGAATGATTCAGGGATAGCGATGCGGCTTTCACTCTTTTCCTTTACGAGCTGTGACAGCATTACAAAGCTCAGGAACTGCATCGAGCGCTCGATAGTCTTGAAGATCTGGTCGAGGCGCAGCCTGTCGAGCTGCCGCATCGATCCCGAAAAGAGCCTGCGAAGTTCAACTCCTATCGGCCACGGGAAGTTTTTTATTACAAGATCGGCAAGTACACGGAAATCGGTCACCTCTTCCTCCTCATCCTCGCCTGTAACCATTTTTGCCAGTGCAGCCTTGTGCCTGAGCATCTCGTTAAAAACTGTCCTGATCAGATCTTCATTTATCCGGGACATTTTCAAAGAATGTGAAATTTCACATAAATTTATGTGGAATAATCAAGAAGTGCAAATATATAAGCCATCCCTGGCCCCTTGCCACTGAGGCTTCGGTCAGTGCAGGCCTGAGCCCCTTGCCGTTAATATTTCCTCAGCAGTTCCAGGAGCCTGGTGTCGAGCTTGTGTCCGAACCAGTCTTTATAATCAACATCTGACCGGCGTGAGTCCATTATGCCAAAGTCGCCCCTGAAGTTCCACAGAGCATAACCGATCCCTGCTTTTGTAAGTATGTCCAGCACATCACCGAACCATGCCAGGAAAACGTTATGTGGAGTCTTGCTGTAGCAGCCGCATTCACCGCAGTGAACTCCTGTTCCCCTGTCTTTAAGGTCTATCCACTGCTTATAGTATTCCTCAAGTTTTTCTCTTCCATACTGTTTGCCGTCAATTTCGCCGGGCCATACCGGCAAAGGTGCTTTTGAAGGATCCTTCCATACCCAAAAAGC
>JAKLFN010000409.1 GCA_022711195.1 Bacteroidota bacterium | reverse complement strand
CAGCTGTGGAACCGCGAAACATTGCTGGCTGAAGCACGTTATACAGCAGGTGTATATGGTACACTGCCCTCACATGTCGAAATAGATTTTTATATCGTGGCCCCGGAGGTATCGATGAACCTCTCAGCAATGGCAGTATGTACAAAACATGGACTGTGGCAAAGCGAAGATAAAGCGGTGAAGGTGATATGAAGGCATCAGGCGTCAGGCATCAGGCATCAGGCCACAGGAAGAATAAACTTAGCGCCTGACGCCTGTCGCCCGACGCCCGACGCCTGACGCCTTTCCCATATTTTTATTATCTTTGCCTGCCTTATAATCCCATCAGATGGCAAGAAACGAAAAGAAAAAACGTAACTGGCGCGATAAATACAGGTTCTCCATTGTAAATGATACAACTTTCGAAGAGGTATGGAGAGCACGCCTTACACAGTATAACGCGTTTCTTCTGATCGTCCTTCTCGCACTTTTCATCATCGGATCTACCGTCTCATTGATAGCTTTTACAAACCTCAGGGAATTCATCCCGGGTTATCCCGATGTTACCATGAGAAGAAATATTCTTATGAGCGCCCTCCGTCTCGACTCACTCGAAAAAGAACTTCAGCTCAGAGATAAATATTTTGCCAACCTCAATGCAATAATTTCAGGAAAAGAACCTGAAGAATTCTATTCAGGACAGGATTCATCGGTAACCTATGGGGCAATTAGGTACACCGAATCACCCGAAGAATCGACCCTGAGAACACAGGTTGAAAATGCAGAGAGATTTAATGTCACTTTTCGTCAGCCGGCTTCTGAATCATCTTCCAGCCTTGCCGAACTTCATTTTTTTCCTCCTGTGAAAGGTATTGTTTCATCGAAATTCGATGTACGGACAAAACATTTCGGCACCGATATTGTCGCCAAACCTAAATCGATAGTCTCAGCAGCCCTTGATGGAACCGTCATTTTTACCGGATGGACAATGGAGACCGGTTATGTCATTGAAGTTCAGCATAACAATAATATTGTTTCGGTTTACAAGCATAATGCAAGCCTGCTCAGGGAAACAGGCGACATTGTAAAAGCCGGGGAACCGGTATCAATTGTGGGAGACTCAGGGGAACTCTATACCTCAGGCCCGCACCTTCATTTTGAGATCTGGTACAAGGGTCGGCCTCTAGACCCTGAAAAGCATATTCTCTTTTAACTCACTAATCCTATGCCGGTAAGGATCGCTCTAATGGGCTCTACTGGGTCGATCGGAACCCAAACCCTCGATGTAGTTTCACGATACCCGGATGAGTTCAGTGTCGACCTGCTCGCCGGAGGAAATAATGCCGCCCTGCTCGCACAACAGGCGAAAAAATTCCTGCCAAAGACAGTAATCATCAGCAACACAAAGGTGTATGGAAAACTTAAGGATGATCTGGCCGGAACCGGTATCAATGTCCTCGCCGGCGATGATGAAATGGTAAATGCTGTTTCGGCTTCAGATGCATCTGTCGTCATTGCTGCCATTGTTGGATATTCAGGCCTCAGATCGACAATAGCTGCAATAAAATCCGGCAAGAAAATTGCACTTGCAAATAAAGAGACACTTGTTGTTGCGGGCAGCATAATAAAAGGTCTTGTTACCGATTACCATGCAAGCATCATCCCCGTCGACTCTGAACATTCCGCAATTTTCCAATGCCTGGCGGGTGAAGTGGAGGGATCTGTCGAACATATTACCCTGACAGCCTCGGGAGGTCCCTTCTTAAAGCTGCCGGCAGAACAACTCCGCGATGTCAAACCCGGTGATGCATTGCGTCATCCTAACTGGAGTATGGGCGACAAGGTGACAATCGATTCAGCTTCGATGATGAATAAGGGACTCGAGATCATAGAGGCTAAATGGCTCTTCAATCTTACTC
>JAKLFN010000408.1 GCA_022711195.1 Bacteroidota bacterium | reverse complement strand
TTCGATCCGTAAAATGAAATGTTTGCTCCCAGAAGTCTGATGGCATCTTCAAGTTCTTCAGGTGTTTTGTTTGCTGTACCTTCATTCATCAGGGTTGCTGTCAGGCTGGCGACTCCGGGCTTACTGATATCATCCAGAATATGACCGCCTTCCATGATAATACTGTATTGCACTATCGGAAGTTCTTTATAAATAATGCCATATAATTTCATTCCGTTACTGAGGGAACCCTGCCATACGGGAGGTATTGTAACCTCAGGATCAGGTCCGACGGGAGGCTGAACTGAGCGGTCAAATTTCGTAGGGGTTTTGATGATGGGCTCTTCTGCTACCGGTTCCGCTTTTACTTCAGCAGCCTTCGTTACATCTTCCTCAACAATACCTGCATCGGTTGAGCCTTCTGCTATAAGGTTCAGTTCTCCTTTGGGGACAAAGCTTGTCTGGATATAGTTACGTCCTTTTATATATTTTTCATATACTGCCTTGATGTCATCAGATGTAACTGCCTGGGTTCTGTTAAAATCCTCCATGAAATACTCAGGGTCATCTTTAAAAGTTTCATATTGAGCCAGAGTAAATGATTTACTCAGAACGCTGCTGAACGAATTGTAAAAGCCTGTTTCATTTCTTGCTTTGATGCTTGTAAGATCATCTTCGGAAAAACCTTCTTTCTCAAACATTTCAAACGCTTCGAAAATAGCTTTTTCCACATCCGTGAGGTTTACTCCGGGATTTGCGGTTACCGAGATCGTGAAGCTGCCTGCCAGTTCCTGGGAACCGTTCCTGGCCATAACTGATGAGGTCAGCTTTTTATCCTTTACCAGTACTTTATATAATGGTGTCTTCTTTCCGTTCGACAAAAGATCGCCGAGATAGTCAAGAGCATATGAATCGTCAGAGAATTGTTCAACAGTCGGGAATACCATTGTGAGTCTCGGGGCCCTGGCGAAATTATCTTCGTGGTATAATTTAACCGTTTTGCTGAGGCTTGGGGGCATTGCTCCGCGTTTTGCAATGGTTTCTCCCTGAGGGATCTCACCAAAATATTTTTCCACTAAAGTTTTGATTTCATCCTTATTGATATCACCTGCAATGACGAGAGTCGCATTATTCGGGGAGTAGAATTTTTTATGAAAAGCTTTTACGTCTGTCACGGTCGCATTTGTAAGGTCTTCCATTTCCCCGATCACATCCCAGCTGTAAGGGTGTCCTTCGGGATACAGGTTTTTCAGGATAAGATATTCATTGAAACCATATGGCTGGTTATCGACACCCTGACGTTTTTCGTTCTGGACTACATTCTGCTGATTGACAAAAGCAGCCTGGGTAACGGTATTCTCCAGATATCCCATCCTGTCCGATTCGAGCCATAGAGCCATTTCAACGGCATTTTTCGGAACGACTTCGAAGTACATTGTCATATCCTGACTGGTCCCTCCGTTAAGTTCACCGCCGGCTCCCTGTATGAGCCTGAACAGCTGGTCTTCACCGACGTTTTCAGATCTCTGGAACATCATATGTTCAAAAAGATGCGCGAACCCGGTTTTACCCGGTACTTCACGACTTGATCCCACATGGTAAAGGATGGCTATTGCAGCAATGGGATCTGATTTGTCTTCATGGAGAATAACAGTCAGCCCGTTATTAAGAGAGTATTTCTCTACAGGGACCACAACTTCGGGGCCTGTTGGTTTTTTTGAACATGAATTGAATAGCATGCCGGTCAGAAGAATTAAGGACAGTAATTTTTTCATCGGATTATAAATGATTTATGGTGAGATAAAAAATAATCTGGAGATCAAAAATAGCAAGAAAAATCAGACTGAAACTTTTTCTCTTGTAAAAAATTCTTATTTTTGCGCGTGAATCTGCGGGAGTAGCTCAGTTGGTAGAGCATAACCTTGCCAAGGTTAGGGT
>JAKLFN010000407.1 GCA_022711195.1 Bacteroidota bacterium | reverse complement strand
ACATAACCGCATCAGCAGTAATGATCGTGGGTGCTGAATCAAAAGATAAGGCTTCTGAGACTATGATGTGGACCCTGCTTGGATTCCCTCTCACCACTGTTGCAGTCCCGGTATGGCTGACAAAAACAGAAAAACTGCCTGCATGTGTTGCCATGTCTGACAGCCTCAAAGCTCCCATCTGTGAAGCTGCACTCAGGTTCAAGGAAGATTGTTTCCCCTTGACGTATGACAGAGGAACAAATTATCTGAACATTGCCGCGGTAATAAACAAGGAAAACAACGGATACCTTCAGGTAATACAGGAGGTCGAAAAAGAAATATTCAGAAAGACATCAGAACTCATTCAGAGTATGAAGGGGAAAGCTCTCAGACCTGAAATTATTAATGAATTTTATGACTGGCTTGACCAATACCTGGTAAAAGCATACAGAGAAAATTTCAATTATTCGCTTTGATATTCTAACCTTAATTATACTTACAATGAAGAACACTTTAATCGAATTAACTGACTCGGACGACCAGAAGTTTATAATTAATGTATTACACATAATCTGGATAGAATCTTCCAAATCAGGAGCCAGCATAAGAATGAAAGATTATTCATTCCCAAAAAAGGTGAAAGAGTCTTATGAACAGATCAGGACCCTCATAAAAGAACTGGATTCATGAATCTGAATCAGAATGAACAGACTGGGTCACCTGAATTCAAATATCAATTCTTAACCACAGCCTCAGTGTTAATTAATTAACAATACAAATTCGATATCATGGATAAATACCCAAAGAACTTCGCAAGATTTTATGATCTCATCTATCATAATCTCAGGGACTCAACAGATCTCAATTTCTTTAAGAACGAAGCTGTAAATGCAAAAGGCAAAGTGCTTGAGATAGGTGTGGGGACTGGAAGGTTATTCATGAATGCGCTGAATAACGGAGTTGACATATACGGGATCGATATAAGTGATTATATGCTGGATATCCTGTATCAGAAACTCGACCGGAAAGAACATTACAGGGTAAGCCTTCAGGATATGACAACTTTCAGGTTCGATTCCAAGTTTGATCTTATTATTGCACCTTTCAGGGTTCTGATGCATATTGCAGATAAAACTGAACAGTTGAAAGCACTCAATAATGCTTTCAGCCATTTAAATAAGAACGGGAAGTTTATTTTCGACACATTTATCCCTGACCTGGGTGCACTGATCAATGGTATGACCAATGTGACCGACTTTGAAGGAGAATATGAACCAGGGAAGAAGGTCAGGAGAATTGTATCAACAAAACCTGATCTCCTGAACCAGGTCATAAATGTAACTTTCACTATGGAATGGGAAGAGGATGGGAAAAAATTCACTGAACTGTGGTCAACACCATTGAGGTACTTCTTCAGGTACGAACTTGAACATCTCGTTGAACGGTCGAATTTTAAGAATTATAAAATTTTAGGCGATTACAGTGGGAAGCTGCTCAACCATGATTCTAAAGAATTTATCGTAGAATGTAAAAAATAATTTTTCAGAAATCTGCAACTTTTGGATTCATAATACGTCTTTGAGAAAACCAACTGTAACAGGTAGAATGAAAAAGCATTACATCTATTTTATGCCGGTAATGGCACTTTTCCTTATAGTGCTGGCTGGTTTCCGCTATTTACCACAGGAACTGAGGAGAACAGTGGAAAAGCAAAAAGCTGACAGGGTTAAAACAGAAATTACTTTCCCCGCAGGGAATCTGTATATCAGTGCAAATGCCAAATCTTTCTGTGAGGGAATCTATAAATATCGTCATGATTTCTGGAAACCGGAAATCTCATATTACGAAGAATCGGGGACCGGCTACCTCGACATTGAATTTGAAGATGACCGGGATCGCCGCGATTATGACGACTCAGACGAAAATGAATGGATTATTGCTTTTG
>JAKLFN010000406.1 GCA_022711195.1 Bacteroidota bacterium | reverse complement strand
ATGGATCGGGATACGTTCTTCTCTGAGTATAATAAGCTTTAGGCTTGCATTATGTAAAAAATACTTACATGTTGGAATTCCGGACATTCTCAAACAGGTCCTCTGAATAAAATAAATGAACACATACCAGATCCGCATAGACCTCGCACGCTATCGCCCCAAAATATGGCGCCGGCTGCTGATAAGGTCAGACCTCCCGCTGTCCGGGTTTCATTTGGCCATCCAGATAGCAATGGGATGGGAAAACAGCCACCTTCACCAGTTCATAAAGGATAAAAAATTCTACTCTGAGCGATTGGAGGAAGACTGGACTTGGGACGACAGGCATAACGTTGACTATTCTGAAATGCATGTTTCAGACCTTCTCACAACAGAGAAGGATAAGATCGAATATGAGTATGATTTTGGAGATGGATGGGTTCATGAGATAAAACTGGAGAAGATCCTTCCCGCTGATAACACCATGAAGTCACCTGTCTGTACTGACGGTGCCCTTGCCTGTCCGCCGGAGGACTGCGGAGGCATCTGGGGCTATGCACAGATGCTTGAGGCATTGAAAGACCCGCATCATGAGCAGCATGAAGAAACCCTTGAGTGGATAGGTGAAGAATTTGACCCGGAGCTTTTTGATATCGAAACTGTTAACAAACTGCTGAAAAAGCACCTGAAGTACAGCAAGCCAGATTAGAGCTCCTTACCTACTGCACCAGCAAGAACGAACTATCCCTTTCGCAGGACTTGTTCTTCTCCTGAATTTTCACTATATTTAAGCATGTCCGACTCTCAGCAAAACATAACAGATCTTCTGAAAAAGAACTATTTCTGGGATGTTGATGTAACCAGTGGTAAAAAGATTTCAGACCGACTCATTGTTGAAAGGATATTCAATTTCGGTACCCTCAGGGAAATCGGGCTGGTAATAAGGTTTTACGGAAGGAAAGAGGTTGAAAGAATTCTGCTTAGCCTTAATTTCCTGGATCCCAGGACACTCAACTTTGTGTCTAAGTTTTTCAACTTGCAAAAAAGGGACTTCAAATGTTACAAAAGGAAGCAGTTGACGGTTCAACACTGGGACTACTGAAATCTTTGCAGTCAAAGCCCTGCCTGAAGGGATTTTACCTTGCCGGTGGAACGGCATTGGCCTTGTATAACGGGCACAGGCGGTCTGTTGACATCGACCTGTTTTCTGATTTTGCCTTCGACACAACTCAGATGATGGAAAATCTCTCGCAGGACTTTCAGTTTGAGCTGATGTTTGCAGCACCCAATACCCTGAAAGGTGCAATTGACAATATAAACGTGGACATTCTGGCTCACAGATACAAGATAGTCAGTGAGCCGGTCAGGGAAGATGAAGTTACGTTGCTTTCCGAACCCGATATAGCAGCAATGAAACTTAATGCCATTGCAACAAGCGGTCAGCGGATCAAAGATTTTGTTGATATTTATTTCCTGTGTGAAAAGTATGACCTTGAAACCATGTTAGGGTGGTATTTACAGAAATACAATCAGACAAATGATCTGTTGATCCTGAAGAGTCTGATTTACTTTGATGATGTTGATGAATCAGAGTGGCCGGTGATGATCAGGGAACCTAACCTGAGGTGGAAAGAAGTCATGCACAGGCTTGAAAAGACAGTCTTAAGCTACGCTCGTAGTGCAACAGGGAAATTGTAAACCAGGAACCTCTGCCTTCAGGCAAGTCGTGGCTCACGCCTCAACAACTGATCCTGCGAATTCGTTGCCAGGCATTTTAACAGATACGATAACGCCGCAGAAATACCCGCAATAAGCACCGGCTTAAGGGTCACCCAGTCAAACACTGCCCCGGCATCCAGGATATTAATCACCCCCGTCAGTACGGCGGTCAGGAAAGCAATAAGAAGGCCTCTCGAGAAATCCTTCCAGTCGAGCGTAAGAAACTTTG
>JAKLFN010000405.1 GCA_022711195.1 Bacteroidota bacterium | reverse complement strand
AAAAATAGCGGTGAAGGTACCGGTATAGGGCTTGCAATTGCAAAGACAATAGCTGATTTTCATAATACAGAGGTACAAGTCGCTTCTGAACTGGAAAAAGGAACAAAATTTGTTTTCGTATTTTCTGAAAATTCATAATTCCTTCATCATGGTGGTTTTATTTTCGCTTCATAAATGTTAATTAAAAACCAGAAGCGATGAAAAGAACATTATTAACTATCGCCGTAGTGCTGGGAATAAGCGCAGGCATTACGGCACAGAGTTCACAGACTCAGAACCAGAATCAGACAGGCACTCCGGGACAGAACAGGGAACAGGTTCAGTCGCAGACAACGGCACAGACCGGCGACCAGGCACAGGTTCAGGACAGGATCCGTACAAGGCAGCAGCTTCAGGATGGATCATGCCTCCAGGATCCGGCAGGTGCACAGACAAAAACGCGTACGGCTGGTGCCCGGCAGGGCGGTTCAGGTACAATGGCCAGGACCAGGCTGCAGGACCCCGCAAATTGCCCCAATGCAATGGTACGAAATAACGTAAGGGCCGGGAATGGTACCGGACGCAGGTAAACAGATTCTTCATCAGATTTTCATTTTCGGGGTTGTATTTTCAATCCCGAGACTTGCATTTAAAAATTTAGCTCTATGAAAAAATCATTATTCATACTTCTGTCAGTTGTACTAATTGGATTTACTACAGGCTGCAACAAATCATCAGAGGAAAGCGGTATTGGAACACTTTCGGTAAAAATTACAGATGCCCCTTTCCCGATCGATATGGTTGAAGCTGCTGAAGTTACAATAACCAGGGTGGAGCTGAGAAAAGCCGGTGATGGTATCTCTGACGGAAATCCATTTATCGTACTTTTTGAAGATACAATCACCTTTAATCTTCTTGACCTCAGGAATGGTATCGTAGCAGAGCTCCTGGAAGCAGAAATCCCTGAAGGGACCTATAACCTCATGAGACTTTATGTAGAAGAGGCCAGCCTTAAGATCAGGGATGGAGAAACCTATAAGGTAAAGATTCCAGGCGGACAGCAAACCGGGATCAAAATCTTCGTAAGGCCTTCCTTTACAGTTACGGGAGGTCTGACTACAGAACTTCTTCTTGATTTCGACCTCTCACGTTCATTTCTTATGATAGGCAATTTGAACAGCCCGCACGGAATAAACGGCTTCCATTTCAAACCTGTTATCAGAGCAGTAAATAACTCAACAGCCGGCAGGATAACCGGCATGGTAATGGATACTTCGCTCGTTAAGCTTGCCAACGCACAGTTATGGTTAAAACAGGATTCAGTTATTGCTGAAACCTATACTGACTCACTTGGGTATTATGCTTTCATAGGTATCCCTGCAGGCGATTATTCACTCTTCGCCACAAAGGCTGACTATGACACGGCAAGCTGCGAAGGATTAAGAGTAGCTGCAGGCAACAGGACTATTAAGGATTTTATGCTGACGCATAAATAATCAGGTTGGTTTTAATTTGTGAACGAGGGTGTCAGAAATGGCACCCTTTTTTATTAATATGGGAATAGCCTCTATAATAATAGTCTTTAAACTGACTTAAAGGATATAAAAGGTATGTTTCATATCCCGGATCTATAAAAAAAAGAGTTCAGAAAAGATTCTGAACTCTCAGTAGCGAGACGGGGAATTGCCTCAGGCGATTCCCGGTGAGTGCTTAACAAAGCAAAGCCCTTGCGGCATAAGCCGCTTCGGGGCTTTTTGTTTTCATGTCTCATTGAGCAAGCTCATGAGCCATTCAACAAAAAGCCCCTCCCGCGTTGCGGGAAGGGCTTTGCTTTGTAGCGAGACGGGGAATTGAACCCCGGACCTCATGATTATGAATCATGCGCTCTAACCATCTGAGCTATCTCGCCCTATTTTTCTTTCTCAATGAACCACGGACCTTCCCGATGTATCGGGACGA
>JAKLFN010000404.1 GCA_022711195.1 Bacteroidota bacterium | reverse complement strand
GCAAACAAATTTTTAATAGTGCATAAGCAAAAAGTTCCGCCTAAGCGGAATTTAGGGGTGGATTTCGCTGGAGGGCTGCAACAAGAAACCCCGTGGAGGCGCTAAGATATGAATAGTAACTTACCCCCCAACCAGGAGTGGGTTTACCACAGAGGGCTTACCCCCCAACCCCCCAAGGGGGGCTTAAAGAATGAATGAAATTATGAATGGTATACAAATTTTAAGAGTACAGAAGTTAAAAGTTCCGCCTAAGCGGAATTTAGGGGTGGATTTCGCTGGCGTGCAGCAGCAAGGAATCCGGTCGAAGCTTTGAGGTATGAATAATGAAAGTAAGATAATTATATAAAAACAAAACCCGGGTAATTATACATTTTATGCAAATCATCAGGAATCTTCGAAGAGACATTGCAAATACAGGAATTACCGTTGTCAGCCTTACAATCGGAATAGGCGTTTTCACACTCATAACTCTGTTCCTGGTTCGTGAATTCAGTACAGACAGGTTTCATAGCGACAATAAAAGGATATTTGCCCTTAAATGTGAGGATCCCTGGATACCCGGCTCAATGATATACTATTGCAAGGCAGGATCGGCAGAATATATGAAAGAAAATTTCACTCAGGTAGAAGACTTTTGCCGTATTATCAATTCTAATGCCCAGAAAATAGTCGCTGCTGACGAAGATCGTATCGATCATCCTGGAACAATTAGCGCTTCTGAAAATTTCTTCAGTTTCTTTTCTTATAAATTACTCACCGGGAGTCCTGATCAGGTGCTGAAAGAACCTAACAGCATTGTACTCAGCTCTGAATTAGCTGAAAAATATTTCGGAAAAGAAGATCCTTCAGGAAAAATAATAAAACTGGTCTATTCAGACCGGACTGTAGAAAAGGTAGTTACAGGCATTTTTGTTAAACCTGTCGAGAACACTCAGATTCTGTTTGATATTGTGTGCAGGGCCGGCAATAGCGATGGACGCTGTTATATAAAATTATCACCGGGGTCAACAGGAAATGAAGTTGAAAAACTGCTGGTTTCTTATAAGGATGCTATACCTGTAATAAATACCGGCAAACCCGGGCCATATTTCCTGGAACCACTTTCCAGTGCATATTTTGATACTAAACGTGTATTGGTTATAGAAGCCAGCAGGGATAAGGGGGACCTGCTGATAGCGCTGACTATTGGATTGATCGTATTAGGAGTCGCATTGTTCAATTATATGGCTGTGCTCTCCAACAAGTTGAAAAGAAAATCAAAGGAGATATTGCTGCGAAGAATCCACGGTTCATCACTTAAAAAAATCGTCCTGCGTATCACAACAGAAAGTGGTTTCGTAATATTATTCTCTTTCCTCCTTAGCCTTCTAATCATCAGGGATGCTCTTCCTTTTTTCAATAACCTGACTGGAAGCAATTTGCCAGCAGGTTATCTGTTAACTCCAGTTAGTGTGGTAATCCTTTTATCTGTGCTGGCGCTGATCATTGCTTTCACTTTGTTGTTTGTTTATATACAGGTAAGAACGGAACTGAAACGGTTAAGAAGAAATGGCAAAGATCCTGTATCGCGGCCTGTTACCATTCCTGTCTTTAATATTTTTCAGCTTGCCTGTTCTGCAGGCCTCATTCTCTGTTCTGCAGTTATCCTTAAACAGATCAGGTACATAGATAATAAATCAATTGGGCTCGATAAGAGTATTATTGAAGTAAAGATCCCCGGACAGATGAGGGAGAAGGCTACCGTATTCAGAAATGAACTGCTAAAGTACAGTTCAATTGAGGACGTTTCGGTTACCAACGCATCTCCGCTGCTGGAACATTTCCTGCTGGCCCTGAAATATAATCAGGATGGTATAGAAAAACAATACATTCCGTCTGGTTTCAGCGGTGATGAAAATTATCTTGAGGTTCTCGGCATAGAAGTGATTAAAGGATCGGGGTTCAGTGAT
>JAKLFN010000403.1 GCA_022711195.1 Bacteroidota bacterium | reverse complement strand
ATCGAATCCTTCAATCTTTTTTTCATCTCTCTCTCCGGTCAGGACTGACTGACGGTAGCTCTTCTTAAGCAGAAAGGCTTTTTCAGGTTCATTTGTAGCAATGAGTCGGACAGCCCCTGCATCGAAGGCATAGCATGCCGTCGAGAAGGCCCTGAAGACATCAATTATTACAGCAGCACCACAGGATTGCCTGGCTCCCTCAACAAATTCAAGTATCTCTACCTTCATTTCCCTCTTTTTAGATGTTAAAATAGTAATTATATGAAAACCTGAAGCTTTTTGTATATTTGAATACTGAAAGAGATATCCTGAAATGGCAAATCCGGTCACCTGGGCATTCAATAAAGTAAAGCAATGGAATGATGCAATATGGCATACTCCACTTTCCGATATTTCACGAAGGAAAGGATTTTTTATTAAACAGCTGAGAATTATCGTGCTTGCCACCCGTGGCTTCTTAAACGATAAAGTCCAGATCAGGGCCACAGCGCTGACCCTCTATACGCTGCTCTCAATAATACCGGTTATTGCTATAGCGTTTGCAATTGCAAAAGGATTCGGCCTCGATCAGACTCTCGAGTCGATCATCCTTAATGCCAAGGAGTTCCAGGCTTATCGTGGTTTCTTTCAACCTCTTCTTGAGAAAGCAAAAGAGACAATTGCATCTACAAGCGGCGGTTATATAGCCGGGGTGGGAGTAATAATCCTGTTCTGGTCGGTGGTATCACTGCTTAATCAGATTGAAATATCATTTAACCATATCTGGCAGGTTTCAGCTTCGAGGGTATGGTACCGAAAATTCACCGATTACCTTACCATTATGCTCCTTTCTCCCGTTCTCATCATTCTTTCGAGCAGCATAACGGTTTTTATCAGCACCGAGCTGGCTGAGTATATGAATAAAGCGCCTATCCTTGCTTTCTTCAAGCCGATTGTAAGCTTCCTTATAAAGTTCACTCCCTATTTTCTGATGTGGACAATGCTTACCCTGCTGTTTATTGTTATGCCTAATGCAAGGGTCAAGTTCCTTCCTGCCCTGGTCTCAGGGGTTATTACAGGAACGGCAATAATTGTTGTCCAGTGGTTATATCTCGACCTTCAGATAGGAATAACAAAACTGAGCGCTATCTATGGTACACTTGCTTTTATACCCTTGTTTATTATATTTCTTCAGACAATATGGATAATAATACTTATTGGTGCCGAGCTCAGTTTTGCTAATCAGAATATCTCACGGTATGAATTTGAATCGGGAGCATTAAACATCAGCCATTTTCAGAAGCGAGCCCTCGTCCTGATGATTATGCATATGATCGTCCGGAATTTTTCTGTTGGCGAAAAACCGGTGAGCGCCGAAAAGATCAGCCGTACACTTAAGATCCCTGTAAGGCTTGTCCGCGACATACTGATGGATCTGAGCAATACGAACCTTGTTTCGGTGATACATGAAAATGAACAAAAGGAAAACTTTTATCAGCCGGCACTTGATATAAATAAGATCACAGTAAACTTTGTACTTTCCAAACTTGACCGCAAAGGGACCGACCAGAAGATAATTGCCAGGAATGAAGAGTATAACCGCATCGTAGGGATGCTTGACAGGTTCGAGAAACTGGCGTCAAAGTCTGATTCAAATATACTTATCAAAGACTTTTAGGATCGGAAGGTGGAAGCTGATTTTTTGTATTTGCTCTTTTCTTCCTGTGGCTTTGAACAAACCTGAGAAATTCGGCATAATCTTTCCAGTTATGAAAGAAATAGTGCGGCATCGGCACTAATATCTGACGAGTTATTTTTTGGTTTTTCCAGTAATGGTAAACATTATCCCTGGGGAATATCCTGTCATTCTCGCTGGTAACGGCATAGTCCCATCTGAAACCGGGATCGGTATGTTCCATCATCCTGTTGTACATCCATCTAAGTTCATCGTGAAGCGATTTGATAGATCTTTGCGGTACCTTGTCGCGGTT
>JAKLFN010000402.1 GCA_022711195.1 Bacteroidota bacterium | reverse complement strand
GAGGCTTTAAAAATTACAGGGGCTGTTTCCCTTCTCCTGCCTTTACAGCCTCTACAGCCTCTACAGCCTCTACAGCCTCTACAGCCTCTACAGCTTTCTTTAAGGGCTGTCAATTTGTCAATCATATGCCATTGGCAGGTATTTTGCTGACTAAAGAAGTGTTAAATTCAATATTTGTTAGTGATGGTGAAAAAAAAGAATTCCGGGCAGGAAGTGGAGAAGCATGATGAAACTGTTGATAATAAAGTAAATAACCCGGCAGGGGAGGATATTGAGCAGAGAGGTACACAGGTACCACCTCCGGATGATCAGGATAAGAAAGTCACTGAACAGGATAATGAGCAGCAAAAGGCATCTGACAAATCCGGAAAGGATGAGCAATCATTCCAGGAAAAACTGGCAGATATGCAGGACAGGTATTTACGTCTCTCTGCTGAATTCGATAATTACCGGAAACGTTCATTGAGGGAGAAAATTGAACTCTCAAAATATGCCAGCGAGGATATTCTCGTGAAGCTCCTTCCCTTTATGGATGATTTCGACAGGGCAGTGGCAAACATGGAACTTACCACCGACTGCGGCGCTTTAAAAGATGGCATAAAGCTTATCTACACGAAATTCAGTGATTTCCTCAGGCAGAGTGAGGTGAAGGAAATCGAATCACTTAACTGTCAGTTTAATGTCGATCTCCATGATGCCGTAGCAAAGACACCAGTGGAAGATGAATCGAAGAAAGGCCTGATTGCAGATGTAGTCAAAAAAGGATATTACCTCAAAGACAAGGTCATAAGGCACGCACAGGTAGTAATAGGAGAATGACTAAATGAATAAAAGAGACTTTTACGAGATACTGGGGGTATCCAAAAACGCCACCAAAGAAGAGATAAAGAAAGCTTACCGGCAGCAGGCTCTGAAATATCACCCCGACAAGAACCCGGGCGATAAGAAAGCGGAGGAGATGTTCAAGGAGGCTGCTGAAGCCTATGAAGTCCTCAGCAATGATGAAAAACGATCGAGGTACGATCGCTTCGGGCATGCAGGAATGAACGGTGGAGCCGGAGGATTCAGCGGCGGCGGCATGACCATGGACGATATCTTCTCATCATTTGGCGATATCTTCGGGGATGCTTTCGGAGGTTTCGGCGGATTCGGGGGAAGCAGGCGCTCTTCACAAAGGGTTAATAAGGGCAGTAACCTGAGGGTTAAGGTGAAGCTTAACCTGAGGGAAGTGGCTAACGGTGCCGAAAAAAAGATCAAAGTCACCAAATATGATAACTGTTCTGCTTGCGGTGGAACAGGTGCAGCCGACTCAAAAAGCATTACAAACTGCTCAACATGCCACGGCTCCGGACATGTTACACGCGTGACAAACACTATCCTTGGACAGATGCAGACCGCTTCAGTATGTCCTGCCTGCGGAGGGGAAGGGAAAACCATAACAAAAAAATGCCCTGCCTGCTATGGCGAAGGAGTTGTCCAGAAAGAAGACATAATAAAGATCAATATACCGGCCGGCGTTGCAAAAGGAATGCAGATGACTGTAAGCGGAAAAGGAAATGCTGCACGCCGGGGAGGTGTTAACGGCGACCTGCTGGTGGTAATTGATGAAGATGAACACCCTGATCTCATCAGGGAGGGTAACGACCTGATATATAACCTTTTCGTAAGTATACCCGATGCAATCCTCGGAACGCATGTAGAAGTTCCGACAGTCGATAACAACGTTAAGATAAAGATCGATCCTGGAACACAGCCGGGAAAGATACTTCGTCTCAGGGGAAAAGGATTACCCGAAGTCAACGGCTACGGACGTGGCGACCTGCTTGTCAATGTTAACGTGTGGATCCCGAAAAACCTCAGCAGGGAGGAAAGCAAACTGATAGAGAAATTCAGGGAATCAGGGTCATTCACGCCCAATCCCGACAAGAACGACAAAGGGTTCTTCGACAGGATGAGAGGATATTTCGAATAGAGGTTT
>JAKLFN010000401.1 GCA_022711195.1 Bacteroidota bacterium | reverse complement strand
CTTTTTTTATTTACTTAAAAGCATCCTTGCCGCTACCAGCAGGAGCAGGATCCCGAATATTTTCTTCAGTACCGGCTGTGGCAGGTTGAGTGCCAGCTTAGATCCGAAATATGAACCGATTATGAAAGCCACTGCAAGTATTAGCGCAAATTTTATATTCACCTGTCCTGCTTTCCAGTAATTATACGCTGCTATTATTCCGATTGGAGGGAGCATGACTGCAAGGCTGGTTCCCTGAGCCATCTGCTGACTGAATCCCATAATGAACACAAGAGCAGGCACCATAATTATTGCACCACCGATCCCGAGCATCCCGGCCATCACACCGGTCACTACTCCGATTGCCAGGAGTATAAGTAACATTGAAACAGACATATTTGAAGTTTTTACTGATTTAATGAATATGTAAAAGTATTAATTATTAACAAAAAACTCAATGTTACACAATATTATGACCCCAGGACTGCACGACCGCACGACCGCAAGACCTTTTGTTCTTTACAACAATATCCGTAAATTTGCGTTTCCGTTGAAAGACAATGATAAACAGAACACTGAAATTCCTTCTGATATTTTCCGGACTGCTTATTTTCGCTGGCATTATACTGATATTCAGTGTCTTGTTTGGTCTAAACATAGTGCCGGCTGAGAAAGAAATAGTTCTTTATATACCTGAATCGGCTTCTTACAGTCAGGCAATGGACTCAATAAAAGCTCATACTCCGGTAAAGCATCCTGCTGTTTTTGACTGGATTGCCAGAAGAAAGAACTACCCGGTAAATGTAAAACCCGGACGGTATGTCATCAGACACAAGATGAGTTATGTTGAGGCAATAAATATGTTCCGCTCCGGTGATCAGGCCCCTGTGAATGTGACATTCAATAATATCCGTACCCTTTATGACCTGGCCGGTAAGATCGGTGGCCAGATCAGTGCGGATTCGACAGCGATCGCCGATTTTTTTAACGATACTGCAAATTATTCCGGTGATGGTTTTTCCCGTGAGAATATAATTTCGGTATTTATCCCCAATACCTATCAGTTTTTCTGGAATACAAATGCAAAAGAACTGTACCGGAGAATGTTGAAAGAAAACCGGAAATTCTGGAATGACGAGCGGAAGTCAAAGGCAGAAGCTATAGGTATGACGCCCGCGGAGGTCTCAACCCTTGCTTCAATCGTTGATGACGAAGCCGGAAAAGCTGATGAAAAACCAAGGATAGCAGGAGTATATCTTAACCGTCTGAAACGGGGTATTCCCCTGCAGGCTGATCCGACTATCAAATTTGCACTCAATGATTTTTCATTAACGAGAATATTGAAAAAGCATCTTCAGATTGATTCACCTTATAATACATACCTGAATGGAGGTCTTCCTCCGGGACCCATCGGATGCCCGACAATCGAAAGCATTGATGCTGTTCTGAACGCTGAAAAGCATGACTTTCTTTACTTCGTGGCGAAAGCTGACTTCTCGGGATATCATCATTTCTCAAGGACTCTTTCGGAACATAACAGATTTGCAGCAATATATCAACGGGAACTGAATAAAAGGAAGATTTTCAGGTGAGTCTCCTAAATCAACCTCCAAAATAGCGGTTAAGAAACTGTTCGCAGTTCAGAACTTCAATCTCAGAGACACAAAGGCACAAAGGCTCAACGGCGCAACGGCTCAACGGCGCAACGGCACAACGGCTTAACGGCTCATCTCCCCCTTACATCACTGAACTACCGTTAATCCCACTGTGCAGCTGAGCCCCTGAGCCTCTTTGCCCCTGTGCCACTCCGCCGCTGAGCCGCTGAGCCACTGCGCCACTTCGCCATTGCGCCTTTACATCATAATTACTATCTTTACTTCATGAAAAACAAACTCCGGAAGCCCACAGCAGCTTTTTCGGTTATTAATTGTATTTGCTATGATCAGCGGGTTCAGAAAATCGCAAAGGTTGTAAGTGACCTTGGCTGTGATGTTACAATCATTGGCAGACG
>JAKLFN010000400.1 GCA_022711195.1 Bacteroidota bacterium | reverse complement strand
TATCAGACAGGGAAAGCTCTTCCCGTATTTTAATAACCGACACTGACAATACCTGTCTGTCGAGAAAACTCAGAGAGGTGGCAACAAGCAGCAAAAATGCAATAAACACCCAGGAAGGAATACTAAGATTCTTCATTCTTTCAGCGTATTACACTGATTGTCTCAATAGTCACAGGTCCTAATAAGCCTGATTCAGTGAACGGAACATCCTTCCAGGGAACATTAGTTTTTTCAGTTCCGGGAATCAGGGTGCGGGTAATATTTGTTTTCGCATATCTTTCATTGTAAACGGCATCCCCGATAATTCTGTTGCTCCAGGTATTATAGACCTTTACAGTTAAGTAGTTCTCTCCATGAATAACAGCATCTGTAATATCAAACCTGTGAGGCTTTGTCCAGGACACACCAAGAAGCTTGTTGTTCATCCATACCTCAGCCACCTCTTCAACAGTTCCCAGATCGATATATATTTTTTTGTCGTTCATTGGCTGACGGCCATACCTGAATGTAAATGGCTTTTCATATACTATCTGGCCTGAATATGCCCTGATTTTCATATCATCAACCTCAGCCAGTGATCTGAGGCTGTTCAGCGTATATGATGAAGGGGCTCCCCTTCCATCGCTGAACCTGAGAGTCCATGGTCCATCCAGATTAATTACAAGCGGGCTTATAACCTTCTTGGACTGGTTCTTGTTTTTCTGGCTGTAGGCTTCGGCAGTTCTTATAAGCAAGCCATCCTTCAGATATTCCAGAACAGGAGGATCCTGGGTATCGCTGTTAATACCTGCATAGGTGCGGATTGTTTCTGTTTTGCTGAATGCAATTATGCATGAACCATAAGGAGCAAGGGAAACAGGAAGCTTTACATATTCATTATCAGCAACATATATCCTGACCGGCACAATATTCCCGCTTACAGGGTCCCATAGTTGAGGTGTTTTATCTGTCTGTCTGAATCCACATTGTCTTGATACCCATTCACCTGTAGTATTTCTTATAAAATAAAAGTCAATGTTTTCCTTTTTATAATGTATGAAATCAAGAATTGATTTGTCATGATCCCTGTAAATAAAATCCGGTTTGACAGTAAGATATTTAAGCATCTCCTCCGGCTCTGTTCCTGTTATTACTGCTCCCTGTGCCGAAAGCCGCTTAAGAGCCTGTTCAACACCCGGACTTCTGAATTTTTCTTTTTCAATAGCAAGCAGAGAAAATGTTGATCCGTCAGGAAGGCACAGTTTTCCATCCTTTACAAATAGTTTGTTTACCAGAATATCACTATTGATTACCTCATAATCATAACCGGGCCCAACCCTGAAATGTGCATTTTTCGGAGTGGCTGAATTTGGTACTTTCTCACCATAATACCAGACAACATCTGCCATAAACTTTGAATTTTGGGCAATAAACGAGACACGTGCCAGGTAGTCGAAGAAGGGGCCTGCAACAGGCCACCAGGTCATAACATCGCTGAAATGCGTACCTGCATGGTATACATAGCCCGGATAGCGTACAGGAGACGGGTTATGATTGAATCCATGAAGAACGACCTTATTGAGACCTTCACAGAAAGCCCTGTCAGCCATAGACTTAAGGTCATTCGGACCCTCCTGCCAGTGCTGGAATGAAGAGAATGATTCCATCTCAACAATTCCCTTTTCATATATGTGTGAGGCTGCAGCCACTTCCTTAACCACCCTTAGTATGTCAATACTGTCAATGCCGTTATCGTCTTTATAGTATCGTGAATGATTTATCCAGAATTCTCCCCTTGGAATATCAATTGAGCCAAGGGCTTTCAGCGGCTCAGCAGGACCATTGTAAAGCGGATAGCCGGGACCTCCTGCTTCGGAATTGATCTTCAGTCCGTATTTATTGCATATTTCCCTGGCTATACAATAAAGGTTATTTATCATCAGCTCCGACAGAGTCTTCCGAAAATCAGAAATGACCTTTTCCTTTATTTCTGTAGTAAATAACTCAGGATCAGTTATAAGAGGAAGCAATT
>JAKLFN010000040.1 GCA_022711195.1 Bacteroidota bacterium | reverse complement strand
CCTTGGTACCGGCTGCAGTCATATAGGGTACGGCCTTAAATGTAACCTTCAGGTTCTGTGATCCGGTAATTTTTGAAAGCTTCGGAGAGATCAGGTCGCCGCCATATCCGGTTTTGCCAACCTTGACAAACCCGGGCCTTGCATAACAGAGAGGAGTGGTTCCGCTGCCTGAGGTGGTGTTGATAGTGCTGGTCCAGCCTCTCTCCTTTTCTGCCGTTGTCCATGTATCAATTCTAGTCTCCCCGGTAGTGGTATAAAATACAATGTTGCCATAAGTCAGCCAGTTGAAATTTTCTTCAAGAACGACTGTCCCCGGCGACTGGTTCAACGCCACTACTGCAGTGACTGCAGGATAGTCGGTAGCTGTGAAAGTCATGGTAACAGATCTTGGATCGATGCTGGTATTTTCGGCAGCTGTAAGTGTAACCTGTGATGAGGAAAGGGACTTTTCAGTGAGCCATGCCGAGCTGCTGAGAGCATAGGTCCAGTTTACATTCGATGTAACGGCTACCGTGAAATCTCCTCCTACCGAAGGAATTGTAACTGAGGGATTGACAGTGATGTATGGTACATTGGCGTCCTGATCGACCCTGAACATAACAGGCTGTTCCTCGCCATCGACGAGTATTATGTAGTTCATGCTGCGTGGATCGAATGTTGAATTTTCCTTTACAATCACTTTAAAGATACCATCGTCGTCGCCTTCGTCGGGGAAAATACGTACCCAGTCGCCTTCGTCCTGAGCTACAAGTTTCCAGGGACGGTTTGAGCGTACAGTGAAACTTTGTGTTGCACCTGCTTTAACGACAGTTATTCCTGTTGGGCTTCCCTCTATGTTGAAGAAAGGATCTGCAACCGTTTCTTCTTCACACGAAGGAAATAACCAGACAGAGAGTGCCAGCAGAACAAGGAAAAATATGCCTGCTTTATTCACTTTGTTGAAATTTTTTGTAGTCATATCAATATTTTTTTTCTTTTTCTGCATGTTATTTTCCTGATTCTATAGCCTGCCTGCTCCACCAGACAGGAGTTTTCATATCGTTTTCTCCGCCCATACGTGTAAGGGCTTCAACGGCATTTGCATTATTTGTTGCCATTGTTGTTGTGGGATAAGCAAACCTTGTAGGCAGAATATAGTCGTTATAGACAGTTCCAGCACCAATTGTCAGTACGGGAAAGCCTGTCCTGCGATATTCATGATAAGCTTCCATGCCCATCCAGAAAAGTGCAAGGAATTTCTGATTTGCAATGAGCTCGTTTTTATTAGCTGCGAGATCCCATGAACCGAGAGCAGAAGCAAGGAATGCAGAAATATCAGTTCCGGAGATTGAAACAGGAACTTCGCTAAAAGCTCCCAATGGTGACCATTTCTCCATTGAAGCGGTCACAGCCGATTCGTAATAGATCTTAGCCTGGGCTTCACCACCTGCAATATATCCTTTCATGGCTGCTTCAGCAAGGATGAACCTTACCTCGGCATAATCCATAAACCAGCCCGGAGCTGACGGACGGCAGAAGACTTTGAAATTAAGCCATGAAGTGCCAAGATCAACAGAGGTGCGTTCCTCTTCGGTGCATCCTGCGACAGTTCCCTTCCAGATATTTGTCGGGTTAGATACCAGCGAAGGATTCTTCTTTCCTATAACAGGAAGCCTGGGATCCTGGTAGGTCTGAATACCGGCATTTGTAATCACAGTCATCTTTATAAGCTGCTGTGTAAGCTTGCGCCCCGAACTTGTGAATTCACCTTCGGAGGTAATTGCAAACTGATTACGGTATGGATCCGTCCCTGAAAAAATAACTGTTGCATTGTCGGCATTGGAAGTAAAGACAGGGTATACAGTCGGATTTGCTATTATTTCTGCAATTTTGGCTCCTGCATTCATCGATGACCGGCCGCTGACCCTGCACAGTAACCTCAGGTACAGGGAGTTATTAAATTTCTGCCATTTTTCCATGCTTCCACCGTACATTCCGTCGAGGCTCTTCTTTGCAAAGACGGGATTAGAGGCATATATTGTGTTTGCAGCTTCAAGATCAGCGAACATCAGTTTGTAAACATCCTCCTGTGAATCAAAGACAGGTTTAATAGTTCCGTTAAGCTTGCGGGCTGTGAATGCCTCGGAATAAGGGATATCGCCAAATATATCTGTAAGGTTCGACATGTAAAGCACCTTCAGCGTCAGCGCTATAGCTGTCAGCGCCGGTTCATTCTGCTCGATGCTGAGGTCGTACATATGAAGTGCATTATTTGCATAGCGTGCATAAAGGTTCCAGACGCTCAGCCAGTTTCCGTCACTGATAAAATAACGGTGCTCCTGGCGTGTGGTGCCTCCGGTGAATGCGGTGAACTGTATAAGCTCATTATTCCAGTACCATGTATAATTGAGCCATGCGTTGGCTCCATTATAGAGAAGAGGTTCAAACATCCCGTATGCATTGATGGCCCCTACGGTTGTTGTATTGGGATTGGTATTTATCTCCTCAAATTCGGAAGTGCAAGCGGTAAAAAGAATTGCTGCAAGTCCTGAAATGAATATATTTCTTATCGTTTTCATAGTCCGTGTCTGTTTAGAATGATAGTTTAACATTGACACCATAGGTCCTGGTCATCGGGAACGACATAGCCTCAATACCTTTATATATCTGTGCACCGTTCAGCATTCCTGTTTCAGGATCATACTGCGGGAAAGGTGTTATGCAGAAAAGGTTTGTTGCAAAAACGCCAATCTCTGCTCCCATAACGACCCTGGTCTTCTGTATAAGGCTTGCAGGGATCCTGTAATCGAGTCGTGCTTCTGTCATTTTCAGGAATGAAGTGCTGAAAGTGTTTTCTTCGGTGTTGTTACGGTTCCACACATAAGTATTATAGTATGTCTGGATATTGCTGGTGACCTTAGTATTTTCAGTATAGGTTGTTACTCCGGCAACAGTGGTGGCATTGACACCTTCAACGACCAGACCGTCATATCTTCCTTCGAGAGAGTTCTTCAGCTTACCCTGATAAGAGAGGCTGAAGTTTGTTACAGAATAGCAGTTTCCTCCTTTCTGACCCGTGAAGGAAGCAGAAAGGGAAAGGTTCTTATAGGTGAGTGTATGCGACATACCGGCTTTCCAGTCGGGATTAACCTTGCCTATCCTGCGTGTTGGATTATCATCGAGTATAGGATATCCGTTTGCATCGATGAGTTTCATTCCCGAGCAGTCGACCTGGTTACCCTCGCCATCGATATAGTATGAGCCTTCCGGAGCTCTCTGGTATCCGCGGCCATAAATGATGTGCATCTCTTCGCCCACGAAAGAATATATATATGTACGGCTTCCGATTGTTGTTCCAATATCTGTCTGAAGAGGCTGTGTGGGATCCCAGCCATCCTGAAGGGATTCCAGCGTGTTTTTGTTCTTCGACCATGTAAGGTTCATCGTCCATCTGAATTTACCATTGTCGACAGGTACAAGCTGTGAAGTTATCTCTACGCCTTTGTTCTTTATCTCTCCGGCATTGATCCTCATTCCTGTTGCCCCGGTGATCTGGTCCATTTCTACTGTGACTATCTGGTTTGTGGTAGAAGAGTTATAAAATGTAACATCGAGGCCTATGCGGTTCTTCAGGAATCTTCCCTCTACACCAAGTTCCCAGCTGGCCACATTTTCGGGTTTGATAAGCGGATCAGGAATAGTTCCTGGAAGGACATAGCCGCCTGAGAAAGAGGTCGAACCATAATACTGGTCAAGAGAATAGGGAGAAGTATCATTACCTACGTTAGCCCATGACAGGCGAAGCTTGAGGAGGTCGATCCATGCTGCATAGTTTTTCATCATCAGCGCCCTGTCGAGGAGGATACTTGCAGCCACCGAAGGATAGAAGTACGACCAGTAACCTTTCGACAATGTGCTCGACCAGTCATTTCTTCCTGTTACATCGAGAAAATATGTATCATCCCAGCTAAAAGATGCAAGGCCATACAAGCTGTTGATCACTTTTTTGCTCCTGTAGTTATATGGATCAGGTATTACACCTGTAGGCAGGTTAGTTGAGTGATATATACCTTCCTCGCCGAGCTGCCCCAATGAAATCCTGCTCTGGTAATACTCGCGGCTCATGTTATTTCCACCGAAAGCAGCAGTGATGCCGAATCTCTTGTTTGCCAGCTCAGTGTTGTTGTATTTTAGCAGGAAGTCATTATTGAACTCATAACCCCTGATCGTTTGTTCGCGATAAAATCCTTTGGGAAAATCTGTGGTATAATAAGGTTTGCGGAGTGTCCGGAAATCGTCATCCCAGTCAAGGCCTGACCTCAGATCAAGTGTAAGACCTTTCATAAGGTTGATGTTTACACCAATATTACCGAATACCCTGTCCTTATCCTGGTAGTTCAGTTCTTCATAAAGGGTTCTGAAAGGATTATAAGAGCTGGTAGAAGGGAATACAAGGCTTTGACCGTTAGTGCCTTCTGTATTTGACCAGTTAACCAGGTTATAGCGGTTCTCAAAGTACTCATTCTTCCAGTCTTCAATACTTGATGAATTATATCCCCAGACAAGAGCATACATCGGGCTTGTTTCATCGTAACCTGCAACAGGCATGTTGTCACTGCCTTTGTGGTAGTAGTTTACCTTGGCATTAACCTTAATATACTTGTTGATCTCGCTGTTATATGCCATGGAAACGCTTTGCCTGTAATAACCTGTATTTGGCAGGATCCAATTATTACGTGTATCGGTATAGGAAAGGCGTGTGGAAGTTCCTTTGCCATTGCTTCCGTCGATGGTTACGGTATTGTTATAAGTTACGCCTGTTTCGAATAAACCGGTGTACCAGTCGTCCTGGTAAACCCAGGGTGTCTGTGTATATTCGCCTGTTTCCCAGTTCTTTGATGCATACTGGTAACGCATGAGGGAGGCATCATAACGCTCACCGAAAGCATAGCGGGAGATATTCCTTGTTGTTACAATGCCGTCGGGAGCCTGTGCGGCTGTCAAAGGCCAGAAACAGTATGGATTAAGACCCATGTCGGACCCAGACCCGTATTCTGTCTGAAAATCAGGCCAGTAACCAGCCTGTTCAAATACGACCGAAGAGCTTACTGACACACCGATTCCTTTGTCTTTTCTTCCCGACTTGGTAGTAATGACAATGGCTCCGTTTGCTGCCCGTGATCCATACAGCGCTGTTGCTGCAGGGCCTTTGAGGACAGATATTGTCTCGATGTCTTCAGGGTTGATGTCGCTGGCGGCATTTCCAAAATCGACAGGAGAGTCCTGGTTAGCATAATTGCTTCCTGATGCAGTGGCTGTCATGCCGCTTGCCACAGGAACGCCATCGATCACAAACAGGGCCTCGTTGTTTCCATAGTTCAGCGACTGGTCGCCACGGAGGGTTACACGTTTTGAAGCTGTCGGGCCTGAGCCTGCCTGGTCAAAAGACAAGCCGGCAACTTTTCCCGACATGTTGGTAAGCCAGTTTCCTGCAACGGCTTTCGTGATTGTCGCATTATCGACTTTGGAAACAGAGTAACCCAGCGACTTCTGTTCACGTGTCAGGCCGAGAGCAGTTACTACAACACCTTCAAGCTGGACAGCTTCCTGCTTCAAAACAACATTAATCAGGGTTTGTGCCCCGGCTTCGACCTCCTGTGATTCAAATCCCAGGAACTGAAATACAAGTACCGGGTTATCCCCTGTTGCTCTAATAGTATAGGC
The DNA here is from genome assembly GCA_022711195.1 of Bacteroidota bacterium. The sequence continues at coordinate 6,787 of JAKLFN010000040.1, read as the reverse complement.
GCCGTTTGTATCGGAATAGACACCAGTCGATGTGCCTTTGATCATAACTGTTGCGCCAATAACGGGTGTTATCCCGTCTGATTCGTACACGATTCCCTTAATCTCCCTGCCCTGTGACAGCGCCGGCAGAGTTAGGGCCAGCATCAGCAGAGCAGAAAGAAGAATCCTCAGATCTGGTTTAAATTTCATAGTTCAGGTTTTAAGTTTATTAATAATGGTTATTGCATCAGGTATGTAAAATTTTTGGGTCTGGTCATTGTTTCCGTATACACAGTACCAAAACGGTCTGTGACTTTTATATTCAGAGTCGATGCAGGGTTGGAGGCTATGACCCTGAAAAGATGTGCACTCTTCCCTGTAACAAAAGAGCTTGTGGGTGTGGTGCCTGCATTCAGCCTTTTTGCCTCGTAGGAAATGATATGGAGCGGATCCTTGGCATATATCCTTTCAACAGGAAGTATCACACTGCCTTCCTTCACCTCAATCGTCCAGGAAGGATCATATCCCCAGATATTTATCAGAACCTCATTAGGTGTGCCCGGAGAAGCATAGTCTCCTGCATAGGGAGCCAGGGCTGCATCATTTGAGTTGGGCGCAAAATTGGCAGCATTGATAAGTATCTGGTTCCTGTCATACGATCTGAACTGATAATTTCTGTCTTTACCGGTACTTTTATAATACCATCTCACTTCTGTCCCGTTCATCTCGAAGACACCATAACCGCCGGGGCTTCCATCGGTACATATATGGTTTCCTGCATAACCGGTTTTTCCGGTCCACCACCATGTGGCACACAAGGCAGCAGTATTATGCTCTAACAATGATGTACCTGCCTGCACGGTATAATTAATGTGTGTGTGTCCGCTGAGAACATGCACATTTGTAAAATCCTGAAGCATAGCTATAAAGGTGCTTCCGTTGGAAAGATCGATCGAGTTTACCTGGTTGCCATTAGCGTCAAGCGTCGGATTCTTATGCAGCGGGGAATGTATTGCAATCACAAGTGGTTTGGATTTGTCGGAGATTTTCTCCAGGTCCCTGCCGAGCCAGATCATCTGGTTCGAAGTGATCACTTCGGAGTAATTCCGCTCACCGACAGTCCCCGGTGCCCCCCCGGTATTCACATACTGAATATCGTCGAGGACAACATAGTGTACGCTTCCAAGGTTGAATGAATAATATGTCGGACCAATCGATGCCCTGAATTTGGCTTCTGCCGGCAGGTCGCCTGCACACCATGGATCGTTGTCGTGATTTCCCATGGTATTGAACATAGTGCAATTGACCATATTCATATAAGTGATATACTGGGGGAAAGAGAAGTTATTTTCATACCAGTAAAGATCCCATGTCATATCGCCGAGCGGTATGCCGTAAACTTTTGTTCCTGAAGAATTATAACTGTTTATCAGTGCATTTACGTCGGTCAGGAATCCGCTGCTGAACTGTGAGAGGTCGTCATTTCTGTTGGCCAGGTGCCAGTCGGCAAGTGCCAGTACAACATGATTATTGTTGTTGCTCTCAATCAGTGAAAAATCTTTCTGTTCCACTGAAGTTCCTCCTGCGAGGATCTTATAGAACTGCGGCAGGTTTCCTGTTTTTGCTATTTCATAATTACCAGGAAGAGATATAAAAACATACCCATTCTGTTTTTGTGACGGCAGATAATAAACACCGTTGGCATCGGTCACTGTTACTTCCACCCCGTCGGAGACCACAACACCGGGTATACCCTGCCCGTTGCAATATACAACGCCTTTTATGGTCATCCCGGGCTGGTCGGGGATGTCAGTATCAGCAACTATATTAATTACAAGGTTCCCGAGCGCCAGGCTCTCATCTCCCCTGCGTACGGAGAGTGTATAGGTGCCGGAGGTCACGCCGTCGGGGATGGTAAAGGTCACGGATTGCTCTGTTACCGAAGTAACTACGGAAACAAATTCTTTTGTCGGATCAGAGACCAGTGTAAGGTGTATCTCGTCGTTGGCGGCAAATCCTTTGCCGGTGAGCACTATCTCACCGCCAGGAGAAATGTTAATGCTTGCAGGAATAGATACACCGGTGATCTTCAGTTCCTTTTCCCCGCCATTATCAGGCTTATCGCAGCCATAAAAGATAAGGGTGAAAGCGGTTAACGCATAAATGCATGTATTCCGGAAAGAGATCCCGTATTTTCTGCCTTTGATATACATTGCCGATCTATAAGTTGTATCCAAGTTCATTAAGTATTTCGCCGGGAGCCTGGGTGGTTTTGTTTCCGCGTGCTCCATTTTCGTAATAAAAGTCTATAGTAAGGTCAGATCTGTTGGTGATCATTCCGTCAACCAGAGGGAGGTACTTCTTCATCTGCTCAACAGTATTAAAAGAATAGACGTTTGTCATAAGTCCGGCAGAATGAATTTTCTCAGCAAATTGCGGGATCAGACCGTCGTTGGCATCGCCAAGGTTTGTTCCGATGAATTGCACACCTGCACCGGTTGCAAGATTTATCACTTCATCCATTACCTCGGCTTTTGAGAGGTCGGTCTCGCTGTTACTTGATATCAGATAGCTTGCCGGTACCTCTTCCCTGAAGATCATCTTAAGGTTCTTCATACAATCGAGTGAGAAGCTCTGAACAAGAATTTTCCCCCTTGTTTTTCCGGTATTTACTTTCCCGTCCATATAAAAAGGTGTCTTCTCAGCAGGAATCGCTCCCTCGAGGGGATTCCAGCCGATTGCAGCAAGCTCATCATAGACTTCCTGTTCAATACCGGGATAGTATTCAGGGCTTTTCAATTCGATATATACTCCGGGCCTGTGGCCTTTATCAGCAGGGTCATCCTCATATTCAAAAATATATTTACCTGACTGATCGATGGTAAATGATCTTGTACCATCGGGATTTCTTTTAATCCGGCGTCCTTCACAAATCCTGAAGACATCTTCAAAGACAAGCACTTCCTGGCCGGCAAAAGAAGACCTGGCCTGTTCGGGCCTCTTTACATTGAAAGCCGATCCGTTATCCAGCTTCATGATCTCGGCTATGGTAAATGAATCAACAGGATGGCCTTCCCTGCCCGGAAAGACCTGGGCCACATTGGTGGTTCTTTTAAATGTCCGGTCGTGCATAATTATCAAAACACCATCTTTCGATCTTTGCACGTCGAGCTCAACATAGTCTGCGCCGGTATTGCGTGCCCAGCGGAATGCTGACTCAGTCAGCTCAGGCGCCCAGTAAACAGTTCCCCTGTGGGCTATTACGGCATTCCCGGGCATATATCCCTGGACTTTTTTCATCTGTTGATTTTTATTTTCTCCGCATCCTGCAGATAATACCAGAAGCAGAAGCATCAGTATCAGTCCTGTGTTCTTCATATTATTTCGGATTAGATTTGTTTTTCCTTATTTTCCATGCTTCGGTATGGAACTGAACTTCAGGATCAGCTGTATCGTTGCATTTAACGATCAGGGCTCCCTCCTTTTCCCAGTACGATCGTACAGTAAAACCGTTCATCGGGCCATCTTCCGGTCCGCGTACTGTTGCATCATCGGGATTAACTATGATCTTTAGTCCGGCCGACTCGTTCAGCATGTCCATATCGCCACGGCTGTTGCCGCCTACCAGAAGAGGCTTTGCTTTTATAAATGTTTCTATCGTCAGGGCTTTACCGTCGTCCTGCGGGATCGGAGGAATTATTTCATGAGTTGTTTTTCCGTTCCTGATAACACATTTTGCCCCGACAATATTTATATTCCTGATCCCCAGCTCCACGGCAAAGAATTTCTGGTACAGTATCTCCGGAGAGGCAGTCAGTATCCATATCTCGAAGTCATACTCTTTAAGGTTAGCTATCAGCTGTCTCATCTCAGGATAGAACTTATCCTTATAGGAGCTCAGGAAACAGTTATAACCCATGTTTTCAATTTCTTCGACGGTCATATCTGCAAGGAAGTGTACCCTGTCTTCGACATAAGGTTTGCTCACATTGTCGCCATTGCTCACCATCCTGTCGAGGATAGCGAGCTTATTCAGTGCAGTGGAATCGCTCCTTAACCTCAGAACCTCATCGGCATATTTATAGAGGGCCTCGTCGGCCAGGTAGTATGGCACCTGTCCGAAAGTTGTTCCGTCGCCGTCAAATACCGCAACTTTACGATCACTTATACTGATCGTGGAATCGAGGAAAGCCTCGATCCTGGCATTAGTCTCCTCCGGCCATCCGTCGATCGTTCGATACTCAGGAACCTGACTGCAGGCAGCCAGGAGCAGTAATGGGAATAATATAATTACAGATCTCTTCATTATTAAAATATTAGCTTGCTGTAAAAGCTTCTTTTTCTTTTTTCCAGGTTGTTGCCGAGAAGAAGGCAGCAAGGATACAGGCAACGATGAAGATCCAGAAAGTAGCTTCCCATCCGAATCTTTCGCTGTCAGCAACACCTCCGATGAGCACTTTAGACAGCAGGGCATCGCCTATCAGGTATCCGAAGAGCCCAACAAATCCTGCAGCTGTACCGGCAGCATTCTTTGGAACGAGATTGACGGCCTGGATACCTATCAGAGCCACAGGGCCATAGATGAAGAACCCGATGGCAATGAGTGCGGTATAAACGACAAGCACCTTTGCGGAGGCAAGCTCCATGGAGAATCTCTCAGCAATGAATCCAGCTACAGGAGCAGCCTTCCAGTAGAGGATAACAAATATCAGAAGAAGGAGCATATAGATGACATTTGCCGGGGCACATCTTCCTTTGAAATATTTCGACGATATCCATCCGCACAGAATTGTTCCAGGCACACCCGCATAGTTATGCAGTGAGAATGCCATTTTGCTCTGATCGCTGTTAAGAAGGTTAGCCTCCTGGCAATATGTAGGAGCCCAGTCGCCTATACCATAGCGTACCAGGTAGACAAAAATGTTCGCCAGTGCGATCAGCCACAGTATCTTGTTCCTGAAGATATACTTCATGAAGAGTTCCTTTGCGGGGATCTTTTTTGCTGATCTTATTTCCTCGCTGGCTGATTTGTCGTTCCTGTATTCATCGACTGGAGGCAGCCCGCATGACTGTGGGGTGTCGCGCATAGTAAACCAGCAGAACAGTGCAATCAGCATTGCTACGGCTGCGGGAAACACGAATACGGCTCTCCAGCTCTGTTCCACCATTATTCCGCCCCCGATGTCAACCACAAACATTCCACCGAGAAAAAGAGTTCCCACAGCTGCCAGGTTACCCATCAATCCGCTGCCAACAGTATGTGAAGTGTTCCAGATTCCCATTTTAAAGCTTCTCTCTTTATTTGAGAACCAGTGGACCATTACTCTGCCGCATGGAGGCCATCCCATTCCGGCTATCCAGCCGATGACAAGCATGAAAATGAAAATAATAATAACCGAACTGGTTGCAAAGGTGAAGAGTCCAACGCTCATCATGAGAGCCGATGACAGTACAAGTCCTATCACGATGAATTTTCTTGCGTCTGACCTGTCGGAGAGAGCTCCCATCAGGAACTTGCTGAAGGCATAGGCTATGGCTACTGCTGAAAGAGCAAAGCCCAGTTCCAGCTTAGTGTATGCCAGTCCGCCCTTTTCGACAGGCTGAATCATACCTGGTATTGCCAGTGCAAGATTCTTCCTGACGAGGTAATAACCTGCATATCCTATAAAAGCCCCGAGGAATACCTGCAGGCGCATTCTTTTATAGGCGGGCCCTATCTTCTCTTCAGGAAGAAGCTCCTTGGGCGGCGGAGGTTTCAGAAAATTAATCATCAGTTTTATTCTCTTTTATGCTCCTGGTTTTCAGGCTGCAATTTTAAAAAAAGCATCCGCATGGACCAGTATTTGTCATTACAATATTGTTAATTATCCCAGGGCCATGGTTTCATCTTTACCCGCATTGCTTCCATTTCCCATTTAGCGGCCATTTTATTAACTCTTTCGGGATATTTACCGGAAAGATTAACAGTTTCCGAAGGATCATTCCTGAGATTATAAAGCTCCCAGTTGTTCATGTCAGACTGTGTGAATTCCATCTGGTTTTTTACTTTGGACACAAGCTTCCAGTCACCCATCCGGATAGCCCTGTTGGCGGAGTGTTCCCAGATAAGATAATCGCGTTTTATTTTTTTGCTGGTGAAAGCGGGAGTCAGACTTTTGCCCTCCTGAGGAATTATTTCATTTCCTCCGAACCGGCCGGGATATATTGCTCCTGCTATTTCAAGGCATGTGGGCATGATATCAATAAGATGGGTGACATCGTGATTTATCTTTCCTTTCGTCTTGATTCCTGAAGGCCAGTGAACGATAAGAGGTGAAGCAATTCCCCCTTCATGAACCCACTGCTTGTATTCCCTGTAGGGAGTATTGCTCACGTTTGCCCACTCTTCACCGTAAGCCACCCATGTGTCGGCATCGCCGGCCATAACACCACTGCCTCTTCTTATATACCTTCCATCGCGTGTATAGTCGACTCTGCCTGTTGGTCTTATATAATCAACCGGCATCGGCTTCAGTATCTTTTGTTCAGCGGTAAGAGGCGCTGCAGGCTGTTTTGTTCCCTGGGGTTCTGCACAACCTCCATTATCCTGCATATATAATATAATGGTATTCTCAAGCTGACCTTTCTGTTCGAGGGCTGAGATTATCCTTCCAATCCCCTGGTCCATAATGTCGATCATTGCTGCATAGACCTCCATTCTCCGTGTCTGCCACTCTTTCATTGGCTCCTTATTCCATTCAGGAACCTCAACTCCCCGTTGTGTGAGCACACAATTATCTGATATTATGCCCAGCTTCTTAAGTTTGTT
>JAKLFN010000004.1 GCA_022711195.1 Bacteroidota bacterium | reverse complement strand
TCTTGTTGCCGGGGCCATGATAGGCTCGGGCATTTTCATTGTAAGCGCCGATATTGCCAGAACTGTCGGATCGCCGGGATGGCTGATGGTAGTCTGGATTATTACCGGGTTAATAACCATAATAGGTGCAATAAGCTATGGTGAGCTGGCCTCTATGATGCCTCATGTCGGAGGACAGTATGTCTACCTGAAGGAAGCATACCATCCCCTGCTTGGTTTTCTTTTCGGGTGGACGACCTTCCTGGTCATTCAGTGCGGTTCAATTGCAGCAGTGGCAGTGGCTTTTGCAAAATTCTCCGGAGTGCTCATACCATGGATATCTGACAGAAATATACTGATGCATCTCGGACCTCTGAAGATATCCAGCACAATGATCGTGGCTATAATAATGATAGCCTTCCTGACATGGCTTAACACCAGAGGCATAGTTACCGGAAAAATAGTGCAGAATATCTTTTCTTCCACAAAGATCTTGTCGCTGCTTGGAGTGATAATCATAGGATTCTTTGCAACACGTGCCTTAGGGTCGTGGGAGATAAACCGTGAGGTCTTCTGGCAGGCAGGACAGATCGGGAGTGACGGGAAGACTTTCCCGATCAGCGGATTTGCACTGGTAGCAGCCGTCGGAACAGCGCTGGTGGGGGCACTCTTCTCATCGGACGCCTGGTATAATGTTACCTATATCTCAGGGGAGGTGATCAATCCACGGCGTAATGTTCCACTCAGCCTTCTGTTCGGCACACTGATAGTGTCGGTTATGTATCTCTTTGTCAATTTCGTCTATATCAGGATACTTCCCCTGTCAGGCTCTCCCGGGGGAGCCGATGTGCTGAGCAGGGGGATTCAGTATGCAACCGACGACAGGGTGGCCACATCGGCCATGAGCGTCGTGTTCGGCGATTATGCCGCAATCATTATGGCTGTTTTTATTATGATAAGCACCTTCGGATGCAACCACAGCCTTATACTAGCCGGCTCACGTGTATATTATGCAATGGCTATCGACGGCCTTTTCTTCAAGAGAGTTGGAGAGATAAATAAATTCGGAGTACCGGGTTTTGCCCTCGTGATACAGGGTATCTGGTCAATACTGCTCTGCCTGTCGGGAACATACAGCGATCTGCTTGATTATGTGATATTTGCCGTACTGATCTTTTTTGCTCTTACAATTCTTGCAATCTTTATTTTAAGGAAAAAACGTCCTGATATTCCCAGACCATATAAGGCTTTTGGCTATCCTGTTGTACCTGCAATATATATAATCACAACAGTGATAATAATGGTCATCCTTCTTATATATAAACCGGCCTACACATTCCCGGGATTGATAATAGTCCTCATTGGTATACCTGTTTTCTTTATCTGGAAAAGATATGGGAAGGCAGAAGATAAAAATGAAAATACTTCATTCCAGGATGAGTGATTTAGTACCGGGTCAGTGAGCGCGATAATCTGATTATATAATTATTATGCTGCCAGAGGCATTCAGTAAGAGAATAGTGTCTCAATCACTACCCGATCCGCCAGGATTGCTGAAGGCACTTGAAGAACCTTCTCCTGTCAGTATTCGTATAAATACTTCGAAATGGAACCGTGAGCCGGTTTCCTCAGTGAGGGTGCCCTGGTGTGTCGACGGCAGGTATCTTGAATCGAGGCCTTCCTTTACACTCGATCCTCTTTTTCACGCAGGCTGCTATTATCCACAGGAAGCCTCCAGCATGTTCCTGGAACAGGTTTATAAACAGACTTGCGGAGGGATAAGAAATATAAAAGTCCTCGACCTTTGCGGGGCACCCGGAGGAAAAAGCACACACCTCTCTTCACTGATCGGCGAAAACGGATTTCTTGTGGCTAACGAGGTAATCCGTCAGCGGTCGATGATACTGGCAGAGAATCTTATAAAATGGGGAGAATCAAATTTCATCGTAACACAGAGTGATCCCTCTGCTTGTGACAGACTGGAAGGTTTTTTCGACCTCCTGGTTGTTGATGCGCCTTGTTCCGGTGAAGGGATGTTCCGCGAAATTGTTGTACGCAGCGAGTGGTCGCCCGGTAATTGCGTGCTTAGCTCCGACAGGCAGAAAAGAATTTTAATCGATGCATGGCCGGCACTCAAAGATGAAGGTATTATGATTTACAGTACCTGCACATTTAATCCTGCCGAGAACGAAGAAAATATCAGCTGGTTTCTCTCACAGATTGAAGCCGAATCTGTACGAATTGACATTTCAGGATTCGAAGGAATTACCGAGATTGAACATAAGGGGATTTTTGGCTATGCTTTCTATCCGGGAAAGATCAGGGGTGAGGGTTTTTTCATCTCAGCCCTGAGGAAGAAATCCGGAACAAAAAGCCAGGAAAAGGCTGTGAAGTCCGGTGCAATGAAAATCAGCAGTGAAGAGAAAAATATGGTGAACCGGTGGACCACACTTCATGAAGACAGGATAATAAAAATGGGTGAGGAAATATTTGCTGTTCCTGCCAGTATGGAAGACTTTAATACTCTCCTCGGTAAGCTTAAGATAGTCAGGCCAGGTACATCAGTTTTCAGCAGGAAAGGGAATAATTTCCTTCCGTCACATGACCTTGCGTTATCGGTTCGTTTAAAAAAGAACCAGTTTCCTTCAGTCGGTCTCGATCTCCCGGATGCCATTTCATATCTTCGCAGGGATATTTTTAAAGCTCCATTTCCAGAAAGAGGCTGGAATTTAGTTACATATAAGGGAGTAAACCTGGGATTCGTGAATAATATCGGCTCAAGATTCAACAATTATTATCCTGTTGAATGGCGTATCCGGATGAGAATAGGAGATAATGATCTGAAAGATATAATTGTGTGGGATTGTATTAATAAATAATTGTTTTTCCTTCGGGTTTCTTAGTGTGTACTTTGTGATCCTTTGTGGTAAAATTTTTTAAACACAAAGGGGCACGAAGGATAACACAAAGGTTCACAGAGGTTATAGAAAACATAATCAGAAAATGCCTGACGATTTTCAAATATTTGTTAAGCCTGTGGGTGCTGTCTGTAACCTCGGATGCACTTATTGTTATTATCTGAACAAAAAGGATCTTTATGAAAGCTCCGGATCGTTGAGGATGAGTGATGATATCCTTGAGAAATATATAAAACAGCATATCGAAGCCTCCTCTGATGACACAATCTTTTTCTCATGGCATGGCGGTGAGCCTCTTCTCGCAGGTATAGATTTTTACCGAAAGGTAGTTTCAATGCAGAAAAAGAATCTCCCCTCAGGCCGCAAAGTGTTGAATGGTATTCAGACCAATGGAACTCTCCTTGATGAGGAGTGGTGCCATTTCCTGAAATCAGAGAATTTTATTATCGGTATCAGTATCGACGGGCCACCTGATCTTCATAATAAACATCGTATTACACCAGCCGGTGATCATACATCGGAGCGGGTCCTGAGAGGATATGAGCTTCTGAAGAAGTTTAAGATAACCTCTGAAATATTATGTGTTGTGAATTCATCCAATTCACTACACCCTCTGGAAGTTTACAATTTCTTCAGGCAGCTGGGAACAGAATATCTTTCTTTTCTTCCCCTGGTAGAAAGAGACCCATCGGGAGAGGCAGGAGTGAGTGAATCAACGGTCAGGCCGGAAGATTTTGGCCGGTTCCTTTCAGTCATTTTTGATGAATGGACCGGCCATGATATTGGAAAGATTAAGGTACAGATCTTTGAGGAGGCTCTCCGGCCTGCTTTTAACCAGGAACATACACTCTGTATTTTCAAGGTCGATTGTGGTAGGGTACCGGTTTTAGAGCATAATGGGGATTTTTTTTCGTGCGACCATTTTGTCGACCATGTTCACATGATAGGGAATATATTGCACAAACCGGTTTCAGAAATGCTTTATGATCCGCAGCAAAAGAGATTTGGGAAGGCAAAATCTCAGACGCTGCCCCGTTACTGTCTTCAATGTGATGTCCTTTCAATGTGCAACGGTGAATGCCCGAAGAACAGGTTTATTACAACACCCGACGGGCAGCCAGGACTGAATTATCTATGCTCTGGTTACAAGCTTTTCTTTAACAACTGCAAACCATTTATTTCGGTACTGAGGGAAATCGGATTACAACAGAAAACATCCGGCAGCCTGTAGCCTGTCGCCCGGCACCTTCTTTATTTCAGCTTCTCCTTAAAAAATCCTACCGTCCTGCTCCACGCCAGTTTTGCAGCCTCTTCATGATAACGGCCGGTATTTGTGTCGTTATTGAAACCATGTCCTGTTCCCGGGTATGAGAAGATCTGATATTCGATATTGTTCTTTTTCAGCGCCTCCTCAAAGGCTGCTATCCCGGCATTTATTCCGGCATCGTTTTCGGCATAATGTGCCATAACAGGAGCTTTGATCTTAGCTACATCTTCTGCTGCAGGCTGACGTCCGTAATAGGGAACTGCGGCATCGAGGTCAGGTGAGTTTACTGCTACCTGGTTTGTCATTGCTCCACCCCAGCAGAATCCTGTACATCCCACTTTACCGTTCGATTTTGGGTGTGTCTCCAGGTATTTCACGGCAGCGACGAAATTCTTTGTTGTCTCCTCGTTGTTCAGTTGTTTAAAGAGTGCACCTACGTTACTGATATCTTCGGGTGTTCCTCCGACAGGCGACAGTGCGTCAGGGGCCAGGGCCAGGAATCCTTCAGCCGCCATCCTTTTGGTAACTTCCTGGATGTGCGGAACAAGTCCGCGGTTTTCATGGATTACAATAACGGCAGGCAGCTTCTTTCCTTTCTTCGGGAATGACAAAAATGCCCTCATCTCGCCGGTTGCGGCCGGATACTTTATGAACTCGCTTATCAGTTCATCTTTCCCCTTTGACCCCTTTGCTGCCAACAGGTCATTTTCTTCCATCATTGGAAGGAGCGCCATTGCCCCGGTCATGCTTCCTGTTAATAATGCCAGTTTTTTCAGAAAGCCTCTGCGGCTCAGATCTCCTTTTTTGTAATCGTTGAACAGTTCGGTTACCTTTTTTTCCATAATTTCCAGTTTTTCATGTTCTCCAATGTACAAAAAAAATCACAAATAGCTATATTTTGAAACCTATGTATTAGTTTAGCCTGATGATTTTTACAAAATTATTGAATTATGAAACAGGATATTGAAATTGCTCAGGAAGCCCGGATAAAACCGATAGTGAAAATTGCCGATCAGCTGGGAATACCACATGATGAACTTGAGTTTTACGGGAAATACAAGGCAAAGATTCCTCTTCATTTCATCGATGAGGAGAAGATTAAAAACGCGAAGCTTGTTCTTGTTACTGCAATAACTCCTACTCCTGCCGGTGAAGGTAAGACAACGACGTCGATAGGGCTGGCCCAGGCTCTGAACAGGCTGGGGAAGAAAACCACAGTCGTTCTCAGGGAGCCGTCACTTGGTCCTGTTTTTGGTATCAAAGGTGGAGCTGCAGGAGGAGGCTACTCCCAGGTTATCCCCATGGAAGATATTAACCTGCATTTTACAGGCGATATTTCTGCTGTGGAGAAAGCACATAATCTCCTGGCTGCACTTATCGATAACAATATCCAGCTGAAGGAGGGTAATCTTGGCCTCGATCCGAGAACAATTGAGTGGAAGCGTGTAATGGACATGAACGAAAGGGCTCTCCGCGATATAGTCATTGGACTCGGCGGTACCACAGAAGGTGTGCCGCGGCAATCGGGATTCGAGATCACGGCTGCCTCAGAGGTGATGGCAACGCTCTGCATTGCACGCGATCTTGACGACCTTAAGCAGAGGCTGGGTAATATTTTTGTAGGATATACCTACGCCGACAAACCTGTTTTTGCCCGCGATCTCAGGGCACAGGGAGCCATGGCAGCACTGCTTAAGGATGCCATTAAACCAAATCTAGTCCAGACCCTGGAGGGGACTCCTGCTATTATTCATGGCGGCCCTTTTGCAAACATAGCCCAGGGAACAAACTCTATTATTGCTACCAAAACAGGACTCTCGCTGAGCGAAATAGTAGTAACAGAAGCAGGTTTTGCCAGTGAACTGGGTGCTGAGAAGTTCTTCGATATAAAGTCACAGTTCGGCGGACTGAAGACGAATGCGGTTGTTATTGTCGCTACCATCCGGGCTCTTAAATATCATGGAGGAGCTAAACTTTCAACACTCCAGAATGAGGATATTGAGATGCTGATAAAAGGATTTCCCAATCTCGACAAGCATATAGAAAATATGAAGTATTTCGGTTTTAATCCGATTGTCGCAGTCAACAGGTTCGATTCCGACACTGATGAAGAGATGGAGCTTCTGGTAAAGCATTGCAAATCACAGAACGTGAAAGTAGCTATAAACGATTCATGGGCCAAAGGCGGTGAAGGGGCTGTGGAACTCGCCAATAAGGTGCTCGAGTCGATGTCGGATTGCCCGGATTGCTTTAAGCCTCTCTACGAACTTTCCTGGTCTTTTGAGGAAAAGATTAACACTATCTGCAAAAAAATGTACGGGGCCGATCATGTGGAATATACCGTAAAAGCCAAATCGCAGATAGAAAAAATCGAAAAGCTGGGACTGGGGAACCTGGCTGTCTGCATAGCCAAAACACAAAAATCGTTGTCCGACGATCAGAACCGGAGAGGCCGGCCGACAGGCTTTACAATAAAAATACGTGAGATAGAGCTCTCCTCGGGTGCCGGCTTTATTGTACCCATCGCCGGGACAATAATGAGGATGCCGGGATTGCCCGTAAATCCTTCTGCCGAGAAAATTGATATCGATTCATCAGGAAAAATAACAGGACTTTTCTAAGCAGAAAGGAATTCATAACTTTAACAAAACCATAAACAGGATTAATGATGAAGAAGTTTTTTCTTTATGTATTGCTTCTCGCGGTGACTGCCGGCTGCGGAAGGTATAGCAAATATGAAGGTGTGGCATTCACCGAAAAAGAGACCCGCGACTGGGAAAATCCGGAAATGATTGGTCAGAACAAGGAGGCACCTCATGCAACAATGATCAGTTTTCCTGATGAGAAGTCAGCGCTGGAAAACATTAAGAATTCATCGCCAAACATGCTCTCTCTTGACGGAACGTGGAAATTCAACCTTGTAAAATCGCCCGATCAGAGACCTTACTGGTTCTTTAAGGATAACTATGACACCCGCGACTGGGATGACATATCGGTGCCATCGAACTGGGAAATGAAAGGATACGATGTCCCCATTTATGTCAATATTACTTATCCTCATAAAAAAGATCCACCACGGATACAGCATGATTATAATCCTGTTGGATCATATAAACGAACCTTTATTGTGCCTTCGGGATGGAAAGAAAAAGAGGTCTTCCTCCATTTCGGAGGAGTGGCATCGGCATTCTATGTCTGGATAAACGAGCAGCTTGTCGGCTACAGCCAGGACAGTAAGACACCTGCTGAATTCAATGTCACAGAATTCCTGAAAAGGGGTGAAAACACCATCGCTGTTGAAGTGTACCGGTGGTGCGATGGAAGCTATCTCGAAGACCAGGACTTCTGGCGCATGAGCGGCATTCAACGAACAGTATTCCTTCATGCAAGGCCTAAAGCTTATATAAGAGACTTCTTTGCAGTTGGCGACCTTCACGAAAACTATTCCGACGGATTGCTGAAGTTTTCAGTAGAGGCTGCAGGAGGTGATAAGGAGGGTGAAGACGTTGATATAGTTGTTTCGCTGATCGATGAAGGGAAAACTTTGGCGACCTCAAAATTGGCAACGAGAATCAAAAACGGGATTGTTCAGGAATCATTTACACAAAATATCCCACAGGTAAAAACCTGGTCGGCAGAAACCCCATACCTGTATACCCTTCTTATAAGCCTGAAGAAGCCTGATGGCGAGATCATGGAAACCGTAGGCACAAAGATAGGTTTCAGAAAAGTTGAAATCAAAGACTCTCAGCTTCTTGTTAACGGAAAGGCTGTATATCTGAAAGGAACAAACCTTCATGAACATGACGATATAAATGGTCACGTTATCGATGAGAACATGATCCTGAAAGATATCAGGGTCATGAAAAGTCATAACATAAATGCAGTACGGACATCGCATTACCCCCAGCAGGAACTGTGGTACGAGATGTGTGACAAATATGGCCTCTACCTGATCGATGAGGCAAATATAGAATCTCATGGCATCGGTTATAACAAGGATGTTACTCTTGCCGACAAGCCTGAATGGGCTGCTGCACATATGGCACGTATGCAGGCTATGGTTGAGCGTGACAAAAACCATCCTTCTGTAATTATCTGGTCGCTGGGAAATGAAGCCGGCGATGGCAATAACTTCCTCAATAATTATAAATGGGCAAAACAACGTGATCCCTCAAGGCCGGTTCAGTACGAACGTGCCGAGAAAAGCACCAATACAACCGAAAGACATACCGACATAGTATGCCCGATGTATGCACGTATAGAACATCTGGAAGCCTATGCAAAGGATGAACAGAACGACAGGCCCCTCATCCTTTGTGAATATGCACATGCTATGGGCAATTCGACCGGTAACCTGCAGGATTACTGGGATATTATTGAGAAATATCCCAAACTACAGGGAGCATTTGTTTGGGACTGGGTCGACCAGGGCATTCTCACCTCCAATGAGGCGGGAGAGAAATACTGGGCTTATGGCGGCGATTTCGGCGAGGAGGGTGTTCCCAGCGATGGAAACTTCTGCTGCAATGGCCTTACCTGGCCCGACAGGTCACCAAAACCCGGCCTTGCTGAGGTGAAAAAAGTTTACCAGTATATCGGTTTCGAACCGGTGGACCTTAACAACGGCCTTATTAAGATCCGTAACAAATATGATTTCACCGATCTCTCTTCCTTCAATTTCGACTGGGAAATCATTGCCGACGGATCTGTCGTGCAGTCAGGGAAAATATCATTCCCCGGGCTTAAGCCGGGTAATGACCTGTTAGTTAAGATACCGGTGAATAAAATAGTTCCTCTTCCTGCAACCGAATACTTCCTTAATATAAAAGCCTCAAGATCGGAAGAATGGAATCTTGTTCCTGAAGGACATGTCTATGCCACGGCACAATTCCTGCTGGCCGAAGGCAGAAAAGGAGATCCGATAAGCCCTGCCACAACTGATATTCTTCAAAAGACAACTGAGGGAACAAAGCTGACTATTGCAGGCAATGATATGAAAGTGATCTTTGACCTTGAGAGCGGCAGGATCGCATCCTATATATATAAAGGTAAAGAGCTTTTCCTTAAAGGGCCGGAGCCTGATTTCTGGAGAGCTCCGACAGATAATGATTATGGCTATGGCATGGAAAGGTGGATGGGCGTCTGGAGAAAAGCCGGTGAAAAGGCAGTAGTTACCAAAGCCGATATTTCGCAGCCTGCTCCCGGAAAAGTTGTTGTAGCTTTCGGATATGATATCCCTGCTCCCGACAGCACCAAGCTGGCAGGTTATGCAACAACATACACAGTTTTTGCAGGCGGCGACCTTGTCGTTTCCAATAAATTCGAGAAAGTCAGCGAAAAAATTCCGGAGTTGCCCAGGATGGGAATGCAGATGCAGTTACCCGAAGAGTTTTCGAACCTGAAGTGGTTTGGACGCGGTCCGCATGAAAACTATTCCGACAGGAAAACAGCAGCCGAAGTGGGAGTATATGAGAGTAGTGTGGCCGACCAGTATGTACCTTATATCAGGCCTTCGGAGAATGGCTATAGAACCGATACAAGATGGTTGTCACTCACCGACGACAGCGGTACCGGCATCCTGGTATGCGGCAATCCGCTGATAAGCTTTTCAGCCCTGCATAACATACATGATGATTTTGAGTCGCCCGGCAACCTCTCACGATACCGCAAAGATGCAAAGAGCGCAAACACACATACCGACGATGTTAAACCGCGTGAGCTGGTAAACCTTAACGTTGACCTGGGACAGATGGGTGTTGGCGGAGACGACAGCTGGGGTGCAAGGATCCATGAAGAGTACCGCCTTATGGAGAGACATTATGAATACTCCTTCCGCATACGGCCGGTTGTGAAAGAGGATGATATCTTAAAACTCACCAAAGAGAAGTTTTAACCCCACCCCTGGCCCCTCCCCTTAACTTTAAGGGGAGGGGAATGTGGGTTACTTCAATTCAACCTTCAGAACTTCCTTTTCGCCGGTCAGAATATTTTTTACATCATAAACGAGGGGAGAAGTCACTTTTTTGCTCAGGACAACCCTTGTTATTGAATTGGGTGCCAGGGTGATGGAGGGTGTTGCCCCGGCAGGTCCATTGACAAGATAGAACGGGATATCTGATTTATTCTTCACCTCAAAATATATGCTCTTGTCATTTTCGTAGTAAGGTTTGCTCACAGAGATGCACTGCGAATAGAGAGCCCTGGCCAGTTCCTCTTTACCTGCAATTATGTCGTCGGTGTATGCCAGTGTCCTGCCTGCAAACATTGCTTCTTTCAGCGATTCTGAGGTTCTCTCCTTTGCAAAGACCAGCGTCATAGGACGGTGCGTGTATTCAGGGAGCGCAAATGTCTCACTCATAACCGTGTGGTTATCGCTGTTTGCCATGACTGCGAGATTAAAATTTTTGCAGAAGGTAAGCACAAGAGGATAATACTCCGTGTCGTTGCCAAATTCGATCCCGTGGAGCCATTTGTTTTTTAAGAGCCTGTGATGGATGGTGTACATCCGCGGGATACCGTCAGGCTGCTGTGACTTCCATCCGGGATGATTCCACTGGATGAATGCACCCTGTTTAACAGCTTCTTCAATGACATTGTAAACAGAGTCCTTTACCAGTGCATTTGCATCAGTTATGAAAAGTGTATTAAGGTGTCCGGGAGGCATCGACCGTGTTATCTCTGCTCCATGCACAAGAATCAGGTTCCCTTCTTTTGCAGCATTCTGTGAAATATTCCATGCGGCATTATGATCAACAGGAACGTATGCTTTTTTTGGTGTATATTCAATATGATCCGTAATTGAAATGGCATCGAGCCCTTCGCGGTATGCCTCTGCCACACGCATCAACGGCCATACGTTGCCGTCGGAGAATACAGTATGCATATGGAAATCACATTTCAGGGTAACATATCCCGGTAGGTCAGGAATGTTGACGATCTTTCTCTGCGCCATCACCGGCGCCAGAATGAACATGGTCAGTGTCAGGGTAAATATCAGTTTCTTCATTATATATATGTTTGGTTTTTATCTCTCTGGGTGCTGGGTGCTGGGTACTGGGTTCTGGGTACTGGGTTCTGGGTTCTGGGTTCTGGGTATTGGGTTCTGGGTGCTGGGTAGTTGGTAATATTGCCTCATAAAAATAAGCCATTTTTTCATCCGCATCATCATAAGTATATATTTTCCGGTGACGGTGATGATAATAAAAGTTCAGCATTGCAAAATCGCCGGCACACATCGTCGTATGTACAAAAAGCAGCGCCGACAGGCTCCATTTCCATAGTCCCGGGAGCATGAAGACCATCAGGAGAAGACCTGCAGTTATAATAAAAAAGGGGACCAGCGCCACAAATATGAACTTAGCGCTGTTCATGATATTCCTGTGAGCGGTTACATAAAATATGTATTGTTTCAGGTCGGCCCCGATCCGTATTCTCCTGGCTCCTGTGAGGAGAAAGGGGATTACATGCATAAGCTCATGCACCGGTATCAGAATTACCGGAAACAGAATAAAGCCCAGCATTGAATGGAGCATAATGGTGCCGATCTGAAAATACCCTGAGATATTTATCCTGACAGTCAGTCCGATTGCAAAAAAGACCAGGCACAGCGACCAGTAGAAAATCATTACCGGGGTATTCTTCCTGATATATTCCACGACAAATTCTACCATTTCGCTATAAGGCAGTGAGTAAAGCTCCCTGAACCTCGACGGATCCTTAAGGTCTTCTATCTCCAGTGGCATAAGGAAAATTTCCTTAAAAGTACCTATAATCCGCTATTTGGCAAATGAGAGTTGTATCTGCGACAGAGTCTGGCACAATTTTGGATAAATTACTCTGTTGTAAACAGGGAAGAATATTTGGTAATTTTGTAAAAAAAGAGTGTGAGATCCTGTACCGTCATAATCCTTTCGCTTCTGATTACCCTTTCAGCTTCCGGGCAGAATGATACAGCCTCGTCGGCGCGTGATACCTCACAGGGCAGGGTTTACCTTCTTCAGGAAGTTGAGCGTAATGGCGAACTCCTTCCGGAGGTCGAAATAAAAGAAGTGACCATCGTCGGAAATAAGAATGCTCCAAGAAAAGTAATTATAAGAAAATATGACCGGATGATCTTCAACCTCAAAAAGGTTTACCCTTATGCCATGATTGTGCGCGACAAGTTTGAAGAGGTGAACATGAAGCTTGCAGCGATGCCTGATGAAAAAGAGCGAAAGCAATATCTGAAGAGCGTTGAGCGTGAAGTGCTGGGGGAATATGAGGATGATATCCGTGACATGACAATTACACAGGGAAAGCTATTGATAAAGCTGATCGACCGTGAGACGATGAACACCTCCTTCGATCTGATCAAACAGTACCGGGGCGGCTTTTCTGCGTCGTTCTGGCAGGGCATCGCCAGGATCTTCGGTACAAATCTTAAGGCTGAGTATGACCCGTGGGGCGAAGATGCCTGGATGGAAGTTATTATACTACAGATAGAGGCAGGATTGCTCTGATAACGACAACGATGAAAAGGATATTTATCGCAGTAAAGATTATCCCCGGAGAGACCCTTTCCGGCATTATCAGTTCGCTAAGGGCGGGATTGAGATCGGAGCGGATTAACTGGACAAGTGTTTCCAACATGCATCTGACACTTGTTTTCCTGGGAAATACCCAAGATGATAAGATTAAAACGGTGTCAGCAATACTCCGGGAGGGTTGCCAGGGTTATGGGGAGTGGGGTTTCAGCATCCGGGGGACAGGGGTGTTCCGGAATTTCGATGATCCCCGTGTTTTGTGGGCAGGTATAGAGCCTTGTGACCGGTTGAATGAACTTCAGGGTGCTCTTGTATCGCGTTTAAGAGGTTCAGGATTCAGGCTGGAGGAGAGGGCATTCAGACCTCATCTGACGCTGGGAAGGATAAGGTCAGTAAATAATCCTGATGATCTGAGGTCAGTTGTTAAGAAATTCAGTGATATAAAGATCCAGGATGTCAATGTCAGTGAAGTAATTCTTTACGAGAGCATATTGCAGCCGGCAGGACCAGAATATCTGGAAATCGGGAAATATGGTTTGAAATAAAGGATTACAATGCCGAATACGTCAGGTTCATTATATGGCAGGACATAAGAGCATCAGGAGCATCGAGAGTTACCGTAGGCATGATCTGACGGACCTGACAGAGCAGCTTGAGCTTTTCCATCCTCTCAGATGAGAATGGAGGTCGCAAATTGCGTCCTCAAACTTGATATCACAAATTGTGACCTCAAGTTGGAAATCACAAATTGTGATATCCAATAAAACATGAAATCAGGCAAATACGAACTTGATATCGCAAAATGCGACATCAAGATTAAATAAGTAAATTTACAAACGACAAACATAGATCATATGGCAAAAGGGAGCAATCAACTGGCTATACCTGATGAAATTATAACAAGCAAGATTTATCTGATCAGGGATAAGAAAGTGATGTTGGACGAAGATCTGGCAGAACTTTATGATGTTGAAACACGCAGGTTAAATGAACAGGTAAAACGTAATATTGACCGCTTTCCGGAAGACTTTATGTTCCAGCTTACAAAGGAGGAGTTCGATATCTTGGTATTCCAGATTGGAAGATCAAGTTGGGGTGGCCGTCGAAGACCTCCATATGCGTTTACCGAGCAGGGCGTTGCAATGTTATCAGGCGTGCTTAACAGTGGAAGAGCCATAAAGGTAAACATCCAGATAATGCGTGTATTTACTAAAGTCCGGGAGATCCTGATGGATAACATGAGTATAAGGCTTGAAATTGAAGAGATAAAGAAGAAACTTACCAATCAGGACAAGAACATAGAACTCGTCTTCTATTACCTCGATGAACTGATCGAGAAGCATGATACCAAGAAACCTGTCCAGGTAAAAGGGTTTAAATCGTCGGAAAAGAATAAACAATAATCCCCTCAGCTCCCAAAAATCTTCCAATAGCTTCCGCATTTTTGGGAGCTGCGCCCTGTGCCCTGTGCCCTTCGCCCTTCGCCCTCACACCCCCCTGCCTCGCAGAACAGTTCCTACTGTACAGAAAATGATCTTCAGGTCAAACCATAACGACCTGTGTTTCATATAGTAAAGATCATAATGAAGCCTCTCGAGCATCTCATCGACATTCGAGGCATAACCGTATTTTACCTGTCCCCAGGAGGTGACCCCGGGCCTCACACCCTGAAGTTCACCATACGAAGGATTCCTTTTCATTATCTGTTCAATAAAGTACTGTCGTTCCGGCCGCGGGCCTACAACCGACATTTCACCCTTGATGACATTGAACAGGTTGGGAATCTCGTCGATACGGTATTTCCTCAGAAACCGACCTGTCCGGGTTATCCTTTCTTCATGGTTCCCTGATAAAAGAGGAACCCCGTGTTCTGCATCATATACCATCGACCGGAATTTGTATATCGAAAACGGAACACCTCTCTTACCTATCCTGTCCTGTTTATATATTACCGGACCTCCGCCTGATATCCTGATGAAAAGAACAAGAAGTAAAAGAAATGGACTTAAAAGAATTATTGACACCAGGGCAAAAGAGATATCGAAAACCCTCTTTACAGGCTCATAAAATATGGGGCTTCTGTTCTGCACCTTTTTATTCTTTTCTTCCGGAAATTCTGACATAAGCACTGTTAAACCTCTGATTTATGAAGATAAAGTTTTTTTATACACTATGATATCATTCCTGATTCCTGTGTAACATTTTTTCTATTTTTGTTTCCTCAACCTGATGCCCCTGATTTCCTATGATCGATGATTTTGAAGCCCGAGGAAAAAGAAAGAAGCTGGTGGCTGAACTCCGGAAGAAAGGTATTACTGATGAGGAGGTGTTAAGAGCAATAGACGCTGTTCCCAGACATCTTTTCATGGATCCGGCATTCCTTATACATGCCTATGTCGATAAAGCTTTTCCAATATCATCAGGTCAGACTATCTCTCAACCTTATACCGTGGCTGTTCAGAGCTCTCTTCTTAAAGTTAAAAAGAGAGATAAAATACTTGAGATAGGTACCGGATCGGGCTACCAGGCAGCCGTGCTTGCAGAACTCGGAGCAAAAGTATATACTATCGAACGGTTCAGGGAACTATACCTCAAGGCACAACACACTCTCTCAGGACTTGGTTATTCAGTCGATTTTTTCTATGGCGACGGACATGCAGGGAAACCACAATACGGGCCTTTTGACGGAATTATTATTACTGCTGCCATAAAAGAGATCCCTGAAACACTCCTGCATCAGCTCAAAACCGGGGGGAAGCTCGTTGCGCCGGTCGGCGGCAGCGATCTCCAGGTTATGACACTTGTTGTACGCGACGGAGAAGATTCGTTCAAATACAGCGATCACGGCAGCTTTGTATTCGTTCCGATGCTTAAAGGAACGGTAAATGATAACTGAATATGGAAGTATTTAAACTTATCTTTTCTCCGATAGAGGTAAATACATATATATTATCCGATAGCTCAGGGCAATGCGCAGTAATTGATTGCGGATGCTATAACCGGACTGAATTTGAAAAGCTTACCGGTTTTATAGAGAGTAAAAATCTCACTCCTGTTTTGCTTTTAAATACTCATTGTCATCTCGATCATATTTTCGGCAACAAAATGTTCCTCGAAAAATATAAAACACCCCTCCTTTGTAATGCTGAAGAAGAGGGTAACAGGAATGATTCAGTACATATAGCATCTGTTTTTGGAATGAAAATGGAAATCCCCCCGGAACCATCAGGCCTTATTGATGACGGGGATACTGTCACTTTCGGAAATACCGAACTGAAAGCTCTTCTTGTGCCCGGACATTCATCGGGAAGCCTTGCATTTTACTGTGAGAAGCAAAAGGTGGTTCTCACCGGTGATACTCTTTTTTCAGGAAGTATTGGGAGGACAGACCTCCGTGGCGGCGATTATGATACACTGGTAAAAAGCATCAGTGAGAAACTATTTGTCCTGCCTCCGGAAACAGTCGTTTATCCGGGGCATGGTGAAGCAACAACTATCGGCGATGAGCTGAAAAATAACCCGTATTTTTCGTGAATCAGACTGTCCTGCGAACAGTGACACACTAAAATTGTTAAACTAAAAAATCAAATATATGACTACAGATAAATTCGTTAACCGTCATAATGGTCCCCGGGCGGAGGAGATCCCTGGTATGCTCAAAGTTATCGATGTGGAATCTCTCGACCAGCTGATCGACAAAACAGTCCCCTCAAAGATACGTCTTGAGAAGCCTCTAAGGCTTCCTGCTGCCATGAGCGAATATGAATATCTTAATCATCTCAGGGAGCTTGGTTCCCGGAACAAAATGTTCAGGTCATTTATTGGTCAGAGTTATTATGGTGTTGCACCTCTTCCGGTGGTGATAAGGAATGTTCTCGAAAATCCATCGTGGTACACCTCCTATACACCTTACCAGGCTGAGATTTCGCAGGGCCGTCTTGAGGCTCTTCTCAATTTCCAGACAATGATCATCGACCTTACAGGCTTGCAGATCGCCAATGCATCACTGCTCGATGAGTCGACAGCCGCTGCCGAGGCAATGATAATGATGTATAACGCACGGTCGAGGGCTGCAGTGAAAGCAGGTGCAAATAAGTTCTTTGTCGATGAGGATATGTTCCTGCAGACACTCGATGTAATCGAAACACGGTCAAACCCGTTAGGTATTGAACTGGTAACCGGCAGATATGATGAAGCCCTTTTTGATGCAGGTTTCTTCGGAGCCATCGTTCAATATCCTGCAGCCTCCGGACAGGTGAGGGATTACAGGAGCCTTGCAGAAAAGGTTCATGGTGCCGGAGCCCTCCTGGGTGTTGCCGCCGACCTGATGAGTCTTGCCCTGCTGACACCTCCCGGAGAATGGGGTGCTGATATTGTGGTTGGATCAAACCAGCGCTTCGGCCTTCCCATGAGTTTCGGAGGTCCTCATGCAGGTTTCTTTGCCACAAAAGATGAACTAAAAAGAAGCATGCCCGGAAGAATTATCGGCGTTTCAATAGATGCCCAGGGCAATACGGCTCTGAGAATGGCCCTGCAGACAAGGGAACAGCATATAAAACGCGAAAGGGCAACATCAAATATCTGCACCGCGCAAGCCCTGCTGGCAACAATGAGCGGCATGTATGCCCAGTATCACGGTCCTCGTGGAATAAAAAATATTGCATCACATATTCACCAGGCAGCATGTACCCTGAACAAATCACTTAAGGATCTTGGTTATGACCAGGTTAACAGTATCTTCTTTGACACTTTGAGAATAAATCTGAAATCAAAGGAACAGACAAAAAAAATCAGGGAGCTTTCAGAATCTGCAGCTGTTAATTTCTTCTATCCCGATGAGTCAACGGCAAGTATAAGCACCGATGAGATTACATCATTGGAAGAAATAAATAAGGTACTCGGAATATTTGCAGAAGCATCGGGCAAAGCAAGTAAGACTGCTTCTTCATTGTGCGACAGCATATGCATACCTGACACCTTCCTCAGAAAATCTGATTTCCTGAAAGCAGCGGCTTTTAACCGTTACCACAGCGAGACAGAGATGATGCGCTATATCAAGATGCTTGAGCGTAAGGATTTCTCTCTGACACATTGCATGATACCTCTAGGCTCATGTACGATGAAGCTGAATCCTGCTGCTTCGATGTTTGCAATGAGCTGGCCTGAGTTTGCAAATATCCACCCTTATGTGCCGAAAGATCAGGCTCTCGGCTACTACAGCCTTATGGATGAGCTTGGCGAAGCCCTAAAGGAGATCACAGGCTTTTCGGCTGTTTCGTTCCAGCCTAATTCCGGCGCTGCAGGCGAATATGCAGGGCTGATGGTCATCAGGGAGTATCACATGACCAGGAATGACGCCGGCAGGAATGTTGTACTGATACCCTCGTCGGCACATGGAACAAATCCGGCCAGCGCGGTGATGGCCGGTATGAATGTAGTAGTTGTTGAATGCGATGATAAAGGAAACATAAATGTTGAAGATCTCAGGAAGAAAGCTGAAGAACACAAGTCAGCCCTGGCAGGCTTCATGATAACATATCCCTCCACTCACGGAGTATTTGAGGAAGCTGTAATTGAAATGGCAGGAATTATCCATTCAAACGGCGGACTGGTCTATATGGATGGTGCCAATATGAATGCCCAGGTAGGACTAACCAGTCCGGGCAGGATAGGCGCCGACGTATGTCACCTCAACTTGCATAAGACGTTTGCAATCCCTCATGGCGGAGGCGGACCAGGTATGGGACCGATTCTTGTTAACGATAAGCTGGCTGAGTTCCTTCCTTCACATCCGCTGGTAAAAACTGGAGGCAGCCATGCGACAACAGCTGTTGCCGGGGCCCCCTTCGGCAGCGCACATGTGCTGACTATTTCGCACGCCTACGTCATGATGATGGGCCCCGATGGCCTGACTGAAGCGACAAAATATGCGATACTGAATGCAAACTATATTGCAGCATCGCTGAAAAAATGGTTCAAAACGCTTTATACGGGAACCAATGGATTTGTTGCTCATGAGATGATCCTCGACTGCCGTAATTTCAAAGCAGAAGCCGGGATCACAGAAGCAGATATTGCGAAACGCCTGATGGATTACGGATTCCATGCTCCGACATTGTCTTTCCCTGTCCACGGAACATTGATGGTGGAACCTACAGAATCGGAATCGCTGAGAGAGCTTGATAAGTTCATTGATGCCATGAAATCGATCTGGCAGGAGATTCAGGATGTGAAGGACGGTAAGGCTGATAAGGATGATAATGTGCTTCACAATGCACCTCACACGGTAAAGGTTATCACCTCCAATGAGTGGAATCATAAGTACGACAGGCAGAAAGCTGCCTTCCCGCTAAAATGGATTGAAGAAAATAAGTTCTGGCCATCTGTAGGCAGGATCGATGACGGTTATGGCGACAGGAATCTTGTTTGCACCTGCGATCCGATTGAAGCTTACAGGTTATAGGAAAGGTCATCCTACTCAGTAAGTGACATATTTAAACTTTATTAACTGCCAGAGACATTCCTAATAAATATTTCTGCTTATTTTTATTTCTGATTTTTTTATCTTAACAGGAAAAAACATGCGTAATTCATTATGGAATGACCTGGCAGCTATGATCGACGGGAAAAAGCTGTCGTATCAGCCTTCAGGTTTTATAATTGACTCTCCCTGGATCCCCGGATGGTATGGTATCTCAACTATCGATTACTATACATCCGACGAACTGTGGATGAAATCGAATCTGAAAGCAATAAATACTTTTCCCGGTATATGGTTCCTTCCCGGGTTCTGGTCAGAGTATGGCATGTGCACCGAACCATCAGCCTTCGGGGCAAAAATGGTCTATTTTGAGAAGGGATTTCCTCATGCCGACAAGGTGCTGAGAGATGTTTCAGAAGCCGATCTGCTGCAACAGCCAAATGTCAGAACTGACGGTATGCTCCCCTTTATGATAAACCGTTTGAGAAACAATCAGAGAGCAATACTCGATGCCGATCATCAGATAAGATTTGCTGTAGCAAGGGGACCTTTGAACATTGCCAGCTTCCTGATGGGAACAACAGAATTCATGCTTTCACTTACAATGGACCCGGAAGGATCACATAAGCTGCTTAAGAAAATCACTGATTTTATCTGCGACTGGCTTTCCTGGCAGAAAGAGTGCTTTCCTTCAATAGACGGGGTTCTGATACTCGATGACATTATCGGGTTTGTCGGTGAAGTTGAGTTCAGCGAGTTCGTCATGCCTTATATGAAAAGGATCTTTTCTGCCACCGGAGCTAAAGCCCGGTTCCTTCATAATGATGCTGATGGCCTGATAACTGCAAAAAACCTCGGGGAGATTGGCATCAATATGTTCAACTTCTCCTTTAACCACTCTATGGGAGAGATAAGAGAACTGGCCGGTCCCGATGTAATTCTTGTGGGAAACATACCGGCCAGGGATGTCCTTGGATCCGGTAATCCATCAGATGTTGAGAATGCTGTGAAAAAAGCTTTCGGCGAGATAAAAATTCATGATAAGATAATATGGTCGGCAGGCGGAGGGATGCCCCCCGACGTAAAGGATGAAAACATCCATGCATTTGTAAATTCAGTTAAAAAACTTTCTAAATAATATGCGATGAAGAAAATATATATTCTATTCCTGCTTGTTTCTGCAATAAGTATTTCTGCAATCGCACAGAAAACGGAGCTGCTTCATTTTTATGTTGAAGCCGGAAATTTTCAGCGATTCAATACCCCGGTAAGCCTCGATGTGGAGGCTGTTCCCAAAAGTGATACCCTGGGATACCTTCTTTTTGAAAAGGTGAAGGGAAAGCTCATCGAAAAGTCATTCCAGGTTGAGGCTGGCAGTGTGACAAGAATATGGTGGATACTCGATGGTAAAACCGAAGCAGGGGCCAGAAGGGAGTTTTTCCTGTACAGCGATGCACCAAAAGTTCAGCCCGGGTCAATGACAACATCATTGACAAAAGACAACATTATTCTGAAGAAAGGAAGTTCGGAGATCCTTAACTACAGGAAATCAATTCTGTATCCGCCTGCAGGTGTCGATACTGCATATAAGAGAAGCGGTTTTATTCATCCTATGTACTCACCTTCAGGAAACATACTGACAAGGATCAGTCCGCGCGACCATTACCACCATTTTGGTATATGGAATCCGTGGACAAAAGTAAAAATTGGCGATCATGAAACTGATTTCTGGAACATCGGATCGAAACAGGGCACTGTCAGGTTTGCCGGTATTAACTCAGTCATCGACGGACCGGTATATTGCGGTTTTACGGTGAAGCAGGATCATATTGATTTCCGTGCTGTGAAAACAGGAGTAACGGCTATTAACGAAGTATGGGATGTAAGAGCATGGAATATAGAACCTGTTGAAGGAATAAAGGCTTATATTGTTGATCTCACTACTTTTCTTTCTGTTGCCGGAAATGAACCTATAGTGTTCGTGGCATATCGTTATGCAGGAGGAATCGGATTCAGGGCCACCGGTGAGTGGAACAATAAGAACAGTACTGTACTGACATCTGAAGGATTGACCAGGAAAGATGCAGACGGATCGAGGGCACGGTGGGCCGACATTAACGGCGAATTCAGGGATAAAGGCAATTCAGGCATTACATTCTTTTCACACCCGGCAAACCGCGATTTCCCGGAACCTATGAGAGTATGGCCTGAAAACCAGAATGGTGTGGGCGACGTTTACTTCGAATTCTGTCCTACAAGGCACAACGACTGGCAGCTCGATCCGGGTAACCTCTACAGGTTGAAATACCGGATGCTGGTTTACGACGGCAAGATCGACCAGCCAACAGCCGACAGACTATGGAATGACTTTGCCTATCCTCCGGTTGTAAGAGTTTCAAGCAAATAAAAAATAGCCACCAGGGCACCAGGACACAAAGGTTCACCAAGTCATGCTATATTAAAACTTTATGTATCTTGGAGCCTTGGTGGCAGAAAAACAATAATTATGAAAAAACTTATACTTTTAATTCTTCCCGCGTTGATTCTTGCTTCCTGCGGATCAGGAGGATCAAAAAAGCAATCTGACAATTCTGAAATAACTATGGAAAATCTCGATTTGGTCAGGCTGATGACAGTCGATCCAGGCCATTTTCATGCCGGCCTTGTACAAAGAATAATGTATAATCAGGTTGACCCTGAGGTACATGTATATGCACCCGAAGGACCAGATTACATAAAGCATCTCGACAGGATAAAAGGATTTAACACCAGGGCTGTCGATCCCACAGCATGGAATGAAATAGTATATACAGGAGATGATTTCTTCGAGAAAATGCTTGAAGATAAGCCTGGCAATGTTGTTGTTCTTTCAGGAAATAACAAAAAGAAAGCAGAATATATAACCAGGTCGGTGGGGGCAGGACTGAATGTATATGCCGACAAGCCAATGATAATAATCCCGGAAGATTTTCCGAGGCTTGAAGAAGCTTTCAGGGTAGCCGCAGAGAAAGGTGTTCTGATCTATGATATTATGACCGAGAGGTTTGAAGTGACGACGATCCTTCAGAAGCTTCTCTCCCTGAATGAAGCAGTTTTCGGTAAGCTCACCGCTGGTACACACGACGACCCTGCAGTGACAAAGATCAGCGTCCATAACTACCTGAAGATGGTCGCAGGCGCTCCAAATATCAGGCCCGGATGGTTCTTCGATGTCGAACAGCAGGGTGAAGGTATAGTGGATGTTACCACTCACCTCGTCGACCTCGTTCAGTGGGAATGCTTCCCGGAACAGATATTGAGTCCGGCTGATGTCAACGTCGCCTCAGCCAGACGCTGGCCGACAGTTATATCAAAAGAAGAGTTTAAGGCCGTTACAAACCTCGAAGAGTTCCCTGATTACCTTCAGAAAGATATTAAAGACGGAAAACTGAATGTATTTGCTAATGGAGAGATTGTTTACCAGATAAAGGGTATATGGGCAAAAGTGTCAGTTACATGGGATTACCAGCCTCCGGCCGGCGGTGGTGATACCCATTTCTCACTTATGCGCGGCACCCTCTGCGACCTGGTGATCAAACAGGGTAAAGAGGAGAATTTTAAACCTACCTTATATGTTGAAAATATCAAGGGCTCTTCTGTTAACGATTTCACAGTAAAACTTAAAGAAGCCCTGGCCACCCTCCCTTACGACAGCCTCACCGTCGAACCTTCCGGGAAGTCGGCCCTGAAGATAAATATCCCTGCGAAATACAGGGTTACACACGAGGAGCACTTCGGACAGGTCACTGAGAAATTTCTTGAATATCTGAAAGCCGGCAAGCTTCCGGAATGGGAAGTGCCCGGTATGATCACAAAATATTATACCACCACAAGCGGTTTGAAAAAAGCAAGGGAATAAAAAATCATACTGACCTGCATCCCCCCTTAAGGGGGGCCAGGGGGGTGTTTATTTAAACAGATCCTCGATAACCAGAGAGTACAGATCATCGAGTCCAATCCCTGCAGCTTTAGCCTGTTGCGGGATAAGGCTCTCTTCCGTCATCCCAGGGATAGTGTTTATCTCAAGGAAGAATGGTTTATTACCGACAATAATAAAATCGACCCTCACAATACTGCGGCATCCCAGAAGATCATATATCTCAGAGCTCAGTCGCTGTATCTCTCCTGAAAGCTTATCGGGTATCTGTGCAGGTGTTATCTCCTGAGAACGGCCGGGAGTATATTTTGCTTCATAGTCAAAGAATTCATTTTTGCTGATAATCTCCGTTACGGGAAGCACAATTGTTTTCCCTTTAGCCTTGACAACACCGCAGGCTGTCTCCCTGCCTTTCATAAATGATTCAACAAGAGCTTCATCGCTTTCGGCAAAGGCTTTTTCGAGGGCAGGCAAAAGTTCCTCCGGCTTCTTTACCTTGCTGACACCGAAGCTTGAACCGCTGTCGTTAGGCTTGACAAAGCAAGGCAGGCCAAGCCTTCCTGTAACTGACTCCGGATCAATGTTTTCTCCTTTCCTGATCAGCATGGCATCAGCCATCTGAATTCCATACTCCTTCAGGAAGAGCTTGCAGGCATGTTTGTTGAATGTAAGCGCCGAACAGAAAGCATCACATCCGGTGTAGGGGATCTTCAGCATATCAAAGTATCCCTGGAGAAGCCCGTTCTCTCCGGGCGTGCCATGGATTGCTATAAAAACAGCATCGAAACGGATGTGGAAATCGTCGGTTACAAGCGTAAAATCGTTCTTGTCGATATTATGGAATCGTCCCTTTGGATCTTCCCAATACCAGTTGATGCCCCTGATAACAATAATATAGGTATTGTATTTTTCCGATAAGGCTGCAGCCACACCACCCGCGCTCTTTACCGATATCTCATATTCCGAAGAATCTCCTCCGGCAACTATTGCGATCGTTCTCATTAAAAGTCATTATATATTCAAATTTAATACTTTTTGAAGAACTGGCACCTGGAATCTGCTGAGGGTGTCTCAAAAGTCAGTTTTAGCCGCAAGGGACGAAAGGCCATTTGCGTATGATCTCTGTGCTCCTTGCGGTTAATGGATTTCCTCTTTAAAAGATTTGCAGGATTTTCTTAACTTTGGACCAGATAAAATATACGCAAAATGAAAAAAGGATGTCTGATCTCAGTTATTATAATTGCCTTTATTGGGCTGATAGTTCTTGGTGTAGTCCTCTGGGGCACAAAGGTTTATAACCAGATGGTCACTCTTCAGGAGGGTGTGACCAGCCAGTGGGGTAATGTTGAAACTCAATACCAGAGGAGGGCAGACCTGATACCTAACTTCGTAAATACTGTAAAAGGCGCTGCCGCTTTCGAACAGGAGACACTGACGCAGGTCATTGAAGCCAGGGCAAAAGCCACACAGGTTACCCTCGATCCGACAAAAATGACTGCAGAGAATATGCAGCAGTTCCAGGCTGCACAGGGCGAACTAAGCTCTGCGCTTTCACGCCTGATGGTAGTCGTAGAAAAATACCCAGAGCTGAAGGCTACACAGAATTTCCGCGATCTCCAGGTAGAGCTCGAAGGTACCGAGAACAGGATTTCCGTGGAAAGAAGAAAATTCAACGAAACAGCACAGGCTTTTAATACCTTCATAAGAAGATTCCCACAGAATTTTATTGCAGGAATGTTCGGCTTTACAGCCAGGCCTTACTTCGAATCAATGGAAGGAGCTGAGAAAGCGCCACAGGTACAGTTCTGATCATGAAAGCAGCCGAACTCTTTACGGGCGAGCAGCAGGTTCAGATCCGCTCAGCAATAAAGGAAGCGGAAAAGAACACTTCAGGCGAAATAAGGGTACACCTTGAAACAAGCTTTACCGGCGATGTGCTCGACAGGGCAGCGTGGATCTTCAAAAAAATAGGGATGCATAAGACCGATGAAAGAAACGGTGTGCTCTTCTACCTGGCTACAGAAAACAAAAAATTCGCTGTGATAGGCGACTGGGGAATCAACAGAAAAGTCCCGGAAAACTTCTGGGACAATGTCAAGACTATAATAGAGAATAATTTCAGGGAAGGCAGATATTGTGAAGGTTTGTCGGAGGGGATAATTCTTGCAGGAAAGCAGCTGAAGAAACATTTTCCACATCAGAAAAGCGACATAAATGAACTTCCTGATGAAATATCATACGAAATCCCAGAATAAACGGCGATCATGAAAATCAAAGGAAGAATGAGTGTATTGATGGTCATCCTTTCGGCTTTGACAGCGACAGCCATCATGGCACAGGATATACCTGATAAACCATATCCGCCACGGCTGGTCAATGACTTTGCTGGCATGCTGAGCCGGCAGGATGCAAATACACTCGAAAACAAACTTGTCGCTTTTGATGATTCCACTTCAACACAGATCGCGATAATTACTGTCAATGATCTTTCAGGTTATGAGATAAAGGACTATACCCAGCGGCTGGCCGAGAAATGGGGTATCGGACAACAAGGCACAAATAACGGTATTATAATCCTTGTCAAGCCTAATACCGCAACTGCACGCGGAGAGGTTGCCATACAGCCAGGGTACGGGCTCGAAGGCGCAATACCTGATATAATATGCGGACAGATCATTGATTATGAAATTATTCCTGCCTTTAAAAGAGGAGAGATCTACGAAGGTCTCGATAAAGCCGTTGACATACTGATGGCGCTGGCACGTGGCGAATTTCCCGCCGGCAAGATCATTAAGAAGAACGATATAAGTTCTGTTTTGCCCTTCATTATTTTCATAATAGTATTGATAATAATTATATCAGTACGAAGCGGGGGCGGCAAAAATCAGAAACATATCAGCGACAAGGGACTGCCATTATGGCTCCTGATGTCGATGATGAATTCGGGGCGCAGCTCACACCGCGGCAGTTGGGGTGGATTTTCAGGGGGCGGCTTCGGAGGCGGAGGAGGCGGAGGCTTCGGCGGTTTCGGTGGAGGAAGCTTCGGAGGCGGAGGAGCATCTGGCTCCTGGTAAGGGCTTAGTGCAGAGGGCACAGGGCACAGAGCGCACAAGGAGTGAAGCGACGCAGTTCTGCGACAGCGGAAGAGCGGGGCTCTGTATCATTCTCTCTCAGAAATATAGGACCTCCATTTTTCAATAACCTTTTTCATATCCTCCGGGAGCTCCGAATCGAAGGAGAGCCTTTTCCCTGTAACAGGATGATTGAATGCCAGCGATCTTGCATGTAAGGCCTGACGCGGAAGTATCTCAAAGCAATTCTTTACAAACTGCTGATATTTTGAGAACGTGGTTCCTTTTAGTATCCTGTCTCCTCCATACTCTTCATCATTGAAAAGCGGATGTTTAATATGACTGAAATGAACTCTTATCTGATGGGTCCTTCCGGTCTCAAGCTTGCACTCCACCACTGATACATAGCTGAAGTCTTCGATCACCCTGTAATGTGTTACTGCATGCTTGCCCTGGCTTCCATCGGGAAACACCTGCATAATCTTCCGGTCGCGTATATTCCTTCCTACATGCCCGGTTATCGTTCCCTCTTCCGGATCGGGTCTTCCCCAGACAAGAGCAACATATTTCCTGTCGGTCGTACGATCAAAAAACTGCTTCGAGAGCCTGTTGAGTGCCGGCTCATTTTTGGCGAGAACCAGTATCCCCGAAGTGTTTTTGTCAATACGATGGACAAGTCCGGGCCTTAGTTCCCCGGAGTTGAAGAGCGGCAGGTCGCGGAAGTGCCACATAAGAGCGTTGACAAGCGTTCCGGTAAAATTGCCATAGGCAGGATGGACAACCATTCCGGCTTCCTTGTTTACAACAACCACATCATCATCTTCATATACAATATTCAGCGGTATGTTCTCGGCGATAAGCTCAACCTCCCTGGGAGGATTCGGAAGCACTATCTGTACAAGGTCATTCGGCCTTACCTTGTAATTGGGTTTAATACTTTTATTGTTTACAAGAATATTACCCGCGTTTGCGGCATTCTGAATCCGTGTACGGGATACATTCTCGAGCTTTGAAAAAAGGTATTTATCAATCCTGAGGAGCGACTGACCGGGATCGACCCTGAAACGATGGTGCTCATAAAGCTCCTGCTGGTCAGTAATATCTTCCTCTTTCATTACTCTGTTTTAGTCGATCTTGATAAGCCGGTTATGTCCCAGAGGCGCTCCCTTCCTGACAGCAGCAATTATATACATTCCCGGTTTAAGCTCAGTGAGATCGATATGCCGGGTAATAGGGGTCTCAACTATTTTCCTGCCCTGCAGATCGATGATAATTATAGATATATCACCACGGGTCAGCAGATCGTCGTTCCCTATGGTGATATGGTCGCGAACCGGGTTGGGCCAGAAAACAAGATCATGGTTTTCATTATAAAGGATATCGTTTACACCTGTTGCAAGAGGGTCTCCTGTAACCGGTCTTATCATCAGGCTTCCTGTAACCGACGACTGCATCCAGTTGCCGTTTATCCAGTAGAACTGTTTTCCGCCATGAAGCGTATTTATGTCGAGCCCTGCGTTAAGGAAAGTTTCTGACCTCTGCTTCCATCCGACATAAAAAATTCCGTCAACCATTACCGGATCCTTTAGGCGGTATGTATAAAAACCATTCAATTCTTCACCCTGGTTTACCATGGCCTTTTCCTGGGTATAGATCAGGTCGCCCGGTGATCCTTCATTGTCGGTCCAGACCATCAGGTCGAATACACGCTGATTGGCATTCAGGTAGCTGTCGTTGAAGCAGATACGGATAGCCCTGAGTGTATCCTCAACAAATGCCTTGAAGCGGTATGCCACCATCGCGTTTCTTGAACCAAGCCCGTTAATGCCGTAACCTCCTTCAGACGATCCGTCGTCGAAGGCAAAATAGTTGCTGAAACGCTGGTAATATTTTACTGTGTCGTTTGCCTTGGGATCAAAATTGTCAGTAATAAGCCAGCTGGTTATCCTGAAAAGGGCAGAATCTTCAGTACCGGTATTGAAGGAATAGATAAGGTCTGCTGCATCGTCAGCGTCTGTCTGTGGATCAATATTTACTGTCCCAGCGGTAAGTGTTTTTACAATAGAGTTTTTATATATATCCCTGATCTCAAAATTCCTGGTAACATTCCTTACGATGACATCATTATTGCGAAAGTGAATAGGTATTGTCAGACCCATTTCCTCCAAAATGATCTTTCTGAAGTGCTTTGCAGGCATCGACTCGTGTGATTTCAGCAGGCTCCGGTGTCCTGATCTGAAGGCAACATCCTGGTATAGTGTGTCATTATCGCTTCTGTACCTGTCGAGCAGGATATAATCTATATTCCAGTGGTCGCAGTTTCCGGCCATGGATGGTTCGGCAAGATTCGTGCTGAGGCTTGCATGGTTGATGAACCTGAAGCGGAATCCTTTTTTCAGGAAGCGGGGATTGTCGATCCGTATAACCACCGCCTTGAAATC